>NZ_JBHIPB010000009.1:0-79086 GCF_042195825.1 Bartonella sp. AP40SXNS | reverse complement strand
CGCGTTGCAATCACCTGTTTTGAAGCCAATGTATGCATGTGTCATAGAGGACAACTCGCATTAGCTCTTACTCAATTGCCTGATTGGAAATATGAAATTAAACACATCTAAAAAATAAACTTACAGATTTTTTACATATGGAGGTGCTTCTCTTCACAAATGCCTCCTAGCACCACCACCCTTCTTAACACTTTCAAGTCATGCGTGATTCACGAAATGGGTGAATTGCGTCTCAATGTAGGAGAAAAGATATGGCACCTCGTAAAGCTATCATAACGCAAGCAGACATTGCACGAGCTTTAAGAGAAGCAAAAAAACAAAAATGCGAACTCATAGAAATCAAACCTACCGGTGAACTGCTTATCTATCTTAAAGCAGATATCCCATTACCAAACTCAACAGCACATCCTGATAAAATATGGAATTTATCTCGTGATGATTATGAATTTGATATCGTCTTATAGGTGATCACCATGCCAAAACCACGCCCCCCTCATCTCGTTAAACAAATTACTCAACATGGCAAAATTGTATGGTATGTACGTATTGGTCACGGCAAACGCATTAGAATACGCGGGACCTATGGAACGCAAGAGTTTGTTGATAACTACAAAGCGCACTTGCCGAATTACAAGGGCTTATACTTCCTAAATCCAAAACCGGTAAACTTGTTGAAGGGTCATTTGCATGGCTGCTTAAACAGTATTTAAACAGCTCTAATTGGCATAGCCTCTCTACAGTTACAAAAAAGCAAAGAGAATACATCCTTATGAAGATATGCGATTCCGTAGGAGATATCCCATACCAAGCAATTAATAAGAAACATATCATAGCTGGAGTTGAACGGCGTAAAGAAACACCAGCAATGGCTAGAGAATTTCTGAAAGTACTTAATGGGCTTTTTAATTGGGCGATTGACCAAGGTCTTTTGGAAAACAATCCAACTTTAGGGGTCAAAAAACCTCCTCTAAAAAATAAAGGGGGCTTTCCTGTTTGGACAGAAGAAGATGTTGAGAAATATTATAAAAGATGGCCTCATGGTACCCATGAACGTGTTTGGATTGATGTTCTTCTTTACACGGGGTTGCGCCGTGGTGATGCAGTTCGCATTGGCTGGAAAGACGTCAAAGACAATATTATTCATCTCAAAACAGAGAAAAGTAAATTCCAAACAGATGTTTTTCTCCCTATTTTACCGGAATTAGCCAAAACACTTGAAGCTGGTCCTATTGGTGAGGACACATTCATTTGTAGTAAACACGGGGGGAAAATACCTAAAGAAAGATTCGGAATTACATTTTATAATGCTTGTACCCAAGCAGGTATCAAAAAAACAGCCCATGGCTTAAGAAAATTAGCAGCAACACGCGCAGCTAATTCTGGTGCAACAGTATCACAACTCAAAGCAATTTTTGGCTGGACACATGATGCTATGGCATCTCTCTACACAAAGAGCGCAGATCGCAAAAAACTCGCTCTTGAAGCCATAAAAAAGCTTCAAAAAGATGGGGGATAGAGGAAAAAAAACGTAATAGAATCAGGATTCCTCAATTCCCCCATATTAGACATAACTATTTCATTTTACTTGCTGTTTAAATCCAATAAAAAAATAAAAACAATTAATTATTAAATAGAAAAAAGATAAACTGCGCTATCAGGTGATATTATAGAGAATTCTAAGGAAAAAAAAATTGGTGCACAAACGTGCACGCCGTCCACATCACTCTATATGAATTTTCTTTATTTTCTCATTACTTAGATAGTAAAAACTCTCTTTAAGTTTACTGTTTGCAATTCTATAACGATACTATGAATATGATAACTGTAATAATATGAAAGACGAAGCAATCCTTCTTGGCTAACAAATGTTTCAACCACACCTCGTAAACTAAAAATTTTTTATTCTTAACAGTTAAGAATCTGAGTAACTCTTCCTTACCTCCTCATCCTCACTTAAAGTCAATGCTCCCTTTTTTCACCATAAAATAGTGTTTACAATGCATACAATTTAAAAAAATAAAGACCCTATCAAAGAGATAGGACCTTTTAAATTTAAGCTCCTTTATCCTATAAAACTAGAATTTGTAAGCTACTCCTGCGCGAAAATCATTCGTCTTATACTTAACTTCAATCTCGTCTTTAAATTTCTTTTTACCAAAATCTGAGTAACGATATTCCGCACGTAAAACAAGATTATCTGTCATTGCAAAATCAACACCACCACCCAGAGTGTAACCAATCATCATTTTTGTAGCATCCGATGTCCTGTTAAAAAGCTCAGATCCCGTAATGACTGTCGACAAAACATCTTGAAATTGTCCATAAGCGACACCACCAGCAATATAAGGCATCACACGATGAGCAGAAAACCCAACACGCACCCTTGTGGCTCCAGTCCATTTTTGTTTAAAAGTATGATTAAAAGTTAAGCTATTCTTTTCTTCTGTAGTCTCTGTACCAGAGCGAGAAAAGCTAGGCCCCCGCCCTTTGTCAAACTGTGCCCTTTTATAACTTTCTTTCTTTTTACCATTTTCTTCAGTACCAGCATCAGTTCCAGTACCAGTATCAGTTCCTTCAGGACTCGAACCACCAGCACTCGATTCATCTGCATGAAATCTTGTTTTTGTGTCTTTTTTTTCCGTTAAAATGATATCCGTATCAATCCCCATAATAAAATTATTACCGAGATCAAAATTAACACCCGCATAAAAACCACCTATAAACCCAGAAAGATCGGGCATATGCTGTTTCTCGATGGGTATCCATGATTTACTTTTACTCTCCTCATCAGGATAGAGAGGAATATCAACATAAGGCGTTTTTGCAGAAATTTTACTTGAAAAGCCTCCAACTTGCCCCCCAAAATAAAAACCTGACCAAGAAAAAAGTGAAGAAGAAGCAACTTCTGAAGCAACATGTACAGACTCTTCAGGAACTACGACATCTGCAGCCTGTACTATAGAAGATGAAACCAAAGAAAAAACAGATGCTGTTATAAATTTTGTATTCATAAAATTATACCCCATTGCTAAATTTAAATATAATTAAAAATCACATTTAGAAAAACAAAGTTTTATAAAATTTTATACCAAAAAAACCGCATGCACTCCTTTACATTTACATTTAAATATACCACTACTAAATACATCATTACATCAAAATTGAATTTTATCAAATAAATTTTAATAACTATTAAAATAGTATAATAATGAATACTTTAAATGACAAATCTTTAATAAAAATGTCTATTATATTTTTAAAAATGAGAAAATATAACACATTTTTTATCCAAATTACCGCATAAAAAATCATAAAATAGAATATTTCAAAGCATTTTTTCATGAAAAAATTCTGAAATGATGTAATTATTGTTAGCACATTGATATTTAATTAAAAATATTATAAATATAAAATAGTATAAAAATACCTCTATATGCTTACATATAAGTAGATTCTATGTATATAAAAAACTACATCTATCTTACACTGAAATCATACTACTACTTTTAAAGTATGAGATTATTAACAGGCGCAATATCGTTATCTTTCTAGAGATTATCTCAAAAAAGTCCTCAATCACTTTATTTAAAAATTGCTCTTCCCCTACTGATTTCTATATTATCATCTGCCTTTATTGCAAAACGGTCTTTATTAGGAAAAGTTATAAAACATCCTTTCATACAAATTGTAATTGTTTGATGCGTATTTAAAGAAATTTTTAAAGGTACACTTCCTTCAACAATAATGAGAGAGTGTATCTTTAAATCAGTATTTTTCACTGTTGCAGCAAAAGCTGTTATGGTAAAAATACTTAATAGAATAACTGTAGTAAAAATATAAGTATATTTCAGCATTCTAAGATTCCTTCCTCAGCAAAACGCTTATATAGGCTAAATCGAAGAGCATTGGTTATATGAGAAGATGAGGTAATATTAGGCACATAAATAGCCAAATTAAAGGAAAAACTCTTACGATCAAATGCTGTAAAACTCACCTGTGGGATAGGATTTTTTAAAACGCCTTCTGTCGTAGAAGCAATCTCTAATAAAATTTCAGCAACATGCTCTGGAGCAACCTTAGATGATACAGTAACTGGTATATCAATTCGTCCTACTTTATTACGTCGTGTCCAATTACTAACGTTGTTATTAATAAGGCTTGAATTGGGAATAATAATCGTCTTACGCTGAATGGTCTCAAGTTCCGTTGCACGCACACTAATACGCTTAACAACGCCCCCTACTGATCCAGATTCTATATAGTCTCCTATTTTAAATGGTCTTCCAACTAAAATAATAAGTCCAGAGACAAAGTTTTGGACAATATTCTGTAAACCAAAACCTATACCAAGTGAAAGTCCTCCAGCAATAAGAGCGAAATTTCTAAGATCCAAACCTGCCATTGATAATCCGGTCAAAGCAGATACAACAACACCTCCATAACTTATCACTGTTTTGATAGAATTACGTATACCAGAATCGAACTCTCCATGAACCAACACCACATTATCTAACCAACCAATAAATCTTCGAATAAGAAACCAGCAAACACAAAAAGAAATAATTCCTGTTACAAGAGAAATCAAAGAAAGACTAATATTTCCAATCTGAAAACCGGTCACCGATTGCCACAAAACTGCTTTTAAATCAGAATAGGAAAATCCAAACTGTACAGCAATGGGCATTGCACAAAATATAACAACAAATAAATTGAGAAAAACGCTCACAAAAATTCCCAATTGATTCATTGTTTTTTCTTCTAAATGAAACCTCTGCATCAAAAGATGACCAACCGTTGTTTTCATAAATTGGTCTTTAGTTCCAAGTGCTTGAGCACTTTGTATTCCTAAATACATGAGAACTAAAAATGCTCCATCAATCATAATTTGCTGCGTAATAAAACGCGCAAGTCCAACATAACCTAAAAAATTCAATACAAAGAGCAGTAACCCCAAGCCAATAAGAGGAATGCGTATATAAAATGGCCAAAAGTATGGCTCTTTTTTTTCTTCTTGAACACGCCTAGGTCTAAACCGCAAAGGTACAAATGATATTATAAATAGCAAAATCGCTACAAGAAAAACAGCAATAAAACTTTTAGCAATTGTCAAAGATAGAGGCGCTGAAATGATTTGATAAATACTATCAAGAACAGCGTCAAATGCCAAAATACCCCCTAAAGAAGTGAGTAAAATCACTAATTGATAAGCAGACGATGGTGCAATACTGAGAAGACGCACATGGGGCCGATTCGATGATAGAAGAACAACAGCTAATCGATTGATTAAAAATAATAAAATAATTTGACAACCTATCATATCAAAAACTGTTGTAAGCTTACCTGGATCTAAGTTAAAACTACGAAACAAAAACAACACAAGGTAAACGCAAAGAATACAGATAAGTGAAGGTAAAAGAACTGAAATAAAGGCGATCAATAAGCGTTGTAAATAAGATATTTCCTCATTAGACTTCGTAAAGTGGCAATACACATGAACAAGAACTTTTTGAGAAAAATACGAAAGTCCTAAAGTAATAAAAAGTGGAATTAAAAAGCAAAGAACTAGTTGTAAAAACTTGAAGTAAAATATAAAATTCCACCAAGAATTTAACAAAACAAGAAAATCTGATGAAGCCTCTTTTGTTTTTTGGGCGAGATGTTTAACCATCGGAATCGAAAACTCAAGCCTATACGTAAGCGTGCGTTTAAAAAGCTCCCGAGATTGAGAAATAGAAAGTTCCGCTATTCTATTTGCCGCTAAGAAAATTGCTTCAAAACGAAGCATGATACTGTTAATTTTAGCTTTTTGCTCTATCAAATAGGAATATTCCTTCACTGAGCTTTTCAGTTTTTTTATGTCACGATGGAGCTCCATTAATTGATCAAGAAGTGTATTAATCTCATTAAGAGGAGGACGCAAAACAAATGCTGCCTCAATAGCACGTTCACTGATATCTTGTGCACGTAACCGTAATTCTTCTAAAGCACGCTCATCTTCTGGCTTTCTGTCAAAATCTCTTTTTAAAGTTTCAGTATTTTCTTCAAGAGTCTCAATAATCAACTGTTGTTGTTTAATAATTTCATCAACTGAATAAGAAGCTATCGTTTGTTCGACAATTGTATTTTGTGCCCCCCTATTCCCCCATGCACCAGAATTAAATACAAAGATAATCCCCAAAAGAAGGAAAAGTATGAGGATGCTTTTTCTACAAAATGAATACATATCTACCTTATTAATACAAAAGGGATTTTATTTTTCTTTTTTAAATATGGTATAAAGTAGATATTTTCAACTTTTATAGAATAATCTTATAAAAGCTTTCCCTTATCCTATAATACTGATAATAAGATAAAAGAATGATAAATAAGCTGAACTCAATAAGATTAAAGAAGGCACTCTAGCATGTTTTTTTTGCACCTTTATTGCAAAAAAGAAGATTTTCTTCCTTTGACAACCTGGATTTTTCTATCCAGTTTAGGTGTATTCTTGACGAACAACCTAGAAACGCGTGCTTATTTAATCAAACAATCGCACACCAATAATGTCATTAAAACGAATAGATTTGATTTACATCATAAGTGTGATCAGGTGAATGTTACCACAACTGAAAACAAAAAACTTGTAACACTCCATACAGAATCTATTTTTATCAGGACCTTTCAAAAAATCCTAACATTGGATTTCTTTTTAATAAAGATTCCAGCTGTTGACACACGATTTCGTAACGTTAAAACACAATATTTCTCAAATAAACGCGCTCCTCCCAATGAACACACTTAATTCTCTTCCTTGAATATAAAAACGATCATCTTATTTTAATTGTGCTTTTAACTTTGAATAACTGTTAGATTGCCTATTTACGGAATATATCATGCGTACACCTGGTTGGTTAACTACCCTTTATTGTTTTATTCTTTTAAGCAGCATTTATGTTGCCTTACCCAATTTATTTTCACACGAACAAGTTAACAACTCGAAATTTTTACCCAATACCCGTGTGGCACTTGGTCTTGATCTTCAAGGAGGCTCTTCTCTTCTGCTCGAGGTTGATAGCAAAACGTTAAAACGCGATCAATTACACATCGTTTTAAGCAATGTGCGCAATGTATTGCGTGAAAAACAAATCCGCACCTCAAGTGTGCGTATCGTTGAAGATAGCGTTATTGCCCTTATTTCTGACCCATCGCAAACTGAAAAAGCACTCTCTGCTTTGAAAACATTAATAACCCCCATACACAGTAGCTTTGGCACAACAGAACATAACATCACGATCAGTACTCAAAATGAAACTCTCCGCGTCACATTAACAGAAGCTGGTATAAAAGACCGTATAAGCAATGCTATTGAACAAAGCTTAGAAATCATCCGGCGCCGTATAGATCAAGTTGGTGTTTCAGAACCAGCCATCCAAAAGGTCGGAAATGACCGTATTATGGTCCAATTGCCTGGACTACAAGATCCAAAACAATTACGTGATCTTTTAGGAACAACTGCCAAAATGAGTTTTCATCTTGTTCCTTCTAACGTGGATCCCAATAATCCACCGATAGGTGTTTCAATTCTTCCTGGATATACTGATGAAACGCAACGCTATGCAATTTATGATCAAATTGCTTTAGATGGAAATGTCCTGAAAGATGCCCGTGCTGGTTTTGATCCACAATTGCCAGGACGTTCTATGATTTCATTTACTCTAGATTCGGCTGGTGCAAAAATATTTGCCGATATAACACGACAAAATATTAACCGTCCTTTTGCCATTGTTCTTGATAATAAGGTTTTAACCGCTCCTACCATCAATAGTGTTATTCCCAATGGACAAGGTCAAATTACAGGAAACTTTGACCCCAAAGAAGCCTCAACTCTGGCTGCTCTGCTCCGCGCTGGTTCCCTCCCCGCACCACTCACCGTCATTGAAGAAAGAACCGTAGGTCCAAATCTTGGCGCTGATGCCATCCAAATGGGGCTTTATACCGGCATAATTGGCTTTATTCTCGTTGCAATTTTTATTTTTCTTCTCTACCGCATTTGGGGACTCATTGCGAATATAGCACTAGCCCTCCATACGATTTTAACATTTGCTGCACTAAGTCTCCTTGGAGCTACGCTTACGCTGCCCGGTATTGCTGGTATTATCTTAGGCATCGGTATAGCCGTTGATGCCAATATTCTCATCAATGAACGTATTCGCGAAGAAAGTCGAAAAGGCGTGAGTGCTTTTGCAGCTCTAGATCGTGGATTTAAACAAGCTTTTGCAACCATTGTTGATGCAAATGTTACAGCCATTATAGCCACTGTTTTACTATTTTGGTTTGGCACAGGCCCAGTTCGTGGTTTTGCTGTAACAATGTTGCTTGGTATTATCATCTCCATGTTTACAAATATCACCATTGTGCGCATCATCATGATTTGGATCGTTCGTAAATGGAAAATTAAAAAACTGCATATTCATTCTGCTTTCAACATCATGCCACAAAACACAACTTTCCACTTTATGAAAGCACGTTTCATTGGTATTGGCGTCTCAATTGTTTTATCAATAGCTTCAGTTTTTCTCTTTTTTAAGCCTGGCTTAAATTTCGGAATTGATTTCATTGGCGGCAGCCAAATGAGTATTACCACGAAAGGACCAGCAGATCTAGCAACCCTGCGTTCCAAGCTTTCTACTCTTAATATTGGTGAAGTTACCTTGCAAAATATTGATAACGAAAATACCGTATTAATTCGCATGCAGAAACAAAGCGGTGGCGAAGCACAACAAACCACCGCCATTGATAAGGTCAAAACAGCTGTACAAAATATCTATCCCGATACCACATTCGATCAAATAGAAGTTGTTGGTCCAAAAATTTCAGGCGAGCTTGCCACTGCTGCTTTTACTGCTGTTATTCTTGCGGCTATTGCCATGTCTCTCTATATATGGTTACGCTTTGAGTGGTTCTTTGCCATTGGAGCCATTGTCACACTCATTCTAGACACCACAAAAATGATTGGCTTTTTTGCTTTATTTCAATTTGATTTTAATTTAACAGCCATTGCTGCGCTCTTAACAATTGTTGGATATTCTATAAATGATAAAGTTGTCGTCTATGATAGGATGCGCGAAAATATGCGTCTTTTTAAAAAAATGCCGTTGCGTGAGCTGATTGATCTGTCAATTAATCAGGTTCTTGTACGTTGTTTTTTTACATCAGCCACAACAATTCTTGCGATGCTCCCCATGGCGATATGGGGTGGAAGTGCTGTTCATAATTTTGCATTACCCATGGTCTTTGGGATTATTATTGCAACATCATCCTCTATCTTTATTGCTGCTCCTATTTTGCTCCTGCTAGGAAATTGGTGGCGTGAGCGAAATAATCGTGCAAATATCAAAGTGAAATAAAAATGCCCTTTAATGCGTATGGTACATCTCGCCTCTCTTCTCATAGAAATATAGTCGTTTTCATTCATTCGCTTTTTGATCAAGAGTAGTAAATAATCCATGCTCCACGACACACCACTTATCACAACTATTGTTGCAGGCTTATGTTTAGCATTTCTCTTGGGAATGATTGCTAGCCGTTTACGTATTTCACCCCTTGTAGGCTATTTGTTAGCTGGTGTTATTGTGGGACCCAATACAGGCGGATTTAAAATAGATTCCGTCATCATTAATCAACTTGCTGAAATTGGTATTATTTTGTTGATGTTTGGTGTTGGGCTCCACTTTTCATTAAAAGACCTTTTATCTGTCAAAGCTATTGCTGTCCCCGCTGCTATTGCACAAATGGCATTTTCTACTTTTCTAGGTTTGTGCCTTGGTCTGATTATGGGATGGGGCTTTAGTGGTAGTTTGATCTTCGGTCTTGCTTTATCCATAGCAAGTACCGTTATCCTGCTACGTGCTTTGCAAGAGCGTCATCTTATTGAAACAGAAAAAGGACGCATTGCCGTTGGATGGTTGATTATTGAGGATTTAGCAATGGTCCTTATACTTGTCCTCATCCCTTCCTTGGCAAGTGCCCTCAGCAATACAAAAAAAGAAGCGTTGGATCCTCTTGTTCAATGGTTAGATTTAAGTATTTGGGGTATTTTTGGTCTCACCATCCTGAAAGTGATTGTATTTATCGCACTTATGCTTGTCATTGGGCGACGCGTTATCCCATGGCTTTTAAAAATGAGCGCACAATCGGGATCACGTGAATTATTTCGTCTTAGCGTCTTTGCTATTGCATTAGGAGTAGCTTTCGGAGCCGCTCATTTATTTGGAGTTTCTCTTTCTCTTGGTGCTTTTTTTGCTGGTATGGTCATGAGCGAATCAGAATTAAGCCACCGTGCTGCGGAAGAATCTTTACCACTGCGCGATGCTTTTTCTGTTCTCTTTTTTGTTTCTGTAGGTATGTTATTTGACCCAGAGAAACTCTTGACTCATTTTTTCCCACTCTTAGCAACCTTATTCATTATCGTAATCGGAAAATCTGCTGTTACCTTTTTCATCGTTAAGGCTTTTCGCTATTCTAATGCAACAGCTTTGACTATTTCTGCAAGCCTTGCCCAAATCGGAGAATTTTCCTTTATCCTTGCTGGTTTAAGTTTAAGCTTAGGACTTTTAAACAATGACGCTCATGATTTAATTCTTGGAGGAGCAATTTTTTCTATTTTGCTCAACCCTCTTGTTTTCATTGCCTGTAATAAAATTAAAAAACGTCTAGAAAAAAATTCTGTATCCTCACAAAATACCCAAACAATTATTGATATTGATCCACAAGATCCTGACCAAGATTTTTTACCGATGACCTTAAAAAATAACCATATCGTAATTATTGGCTATGGTCTTATCGGTAAGTATGTTGCATTATCTTTAATGAATAGAGGTGAACCTATAGTGATCGTAGAAGAATCAAAACGCCTCTCTGATAAAGCGATTGCAGATGGCTTTGAGGCTATTTGTGGCAATATCATTCAACAAGAAATAATAAACGCAGCAAATATAAATAATGCACATAAAGTTGTTATTACAATGCGAAGTACCATTGAAGTAGGAGAATGTATCGTGAATATCCGTGATATGAAGAAAGATATCCAGATAATCACACATGCATTATCCGATACAGAAACAACATATCTCATTGATTTAGGTGCTGATGTTGTAGTAACAGATGATGAAGAAATTGCCAATGGCATTATAGAGTATATAACAGAACGAAGATCTGTAAGGAATATGCTCAATCATGAAAATTTACAGAAAACATAAAATGGATACAGAATCGTGAAAATAAAGCAATTTATATGGCCATTGATTGGTATCTTAGCAATGCTGGTATCTATTCGAATTCTTTACATGAAGCTCTCTGCCATTTCATTTGGAGATGTATTGGAGCGTTTGAACAATTTAAATGCACAGCACTGGTTATTAGCCTGTTTATGTTCTCTCCTAGCTTATGCTGCTCTTGCTGGATATGATCGAATTGCCTTGCAACATCTAGGCCATAAAATTTCTTGGATTTTTATCGCTATATGTTCATTTACAACCTACGCTCTTTCACACAATATCGGTGCTTCAGTTTTTTCTGGTGCCGTTGTACGCTATCGCGCCTATAAAATGAAAGGATTAAACGGAACAGAAATCGCAATATTAGTAGGTTTTTGCTCTTTTACTTTTGTAATCGGCACAATCTTGCTTTTGGGAATCGTTTTGGTGCTGCAACCCGAAATTATCACCCTCATTCATAAAGAACTTCCTGAATGGCTCGGAACAACGGCTGGAGCAATTTTACTCAGCTGTATAGCACTTTATACGTTTGGCAGCTGGCTTCAGTTAAAACCCTTACGCTTGGGTAAGAAAATTCAACTTTCCTATCCACGGCTGAAAATTGTTATTCAACAGCTTCTCATTAGCCCTCTAGAGCTTTTAGGAGCAGCAGGAATTATATATGCTGTTCTCCCACATAACGCAGATATTCATTTTATCTCTGTTCTTGGTGTTTTTCTAGCATCTTTTACGATAACTCTTCTCTCTAATGCTCCAGCAGGAGGAGTAGGAGTTCTTGAAGCTCTCTTCATAACAGGCATGCCCAATATAAATCCAACTGATGTTATTGCAGCGCTTATTGTCTTTAGAATGTTTTATTTGATTATACCGCTCATCCTTTCATTATTTGTGGTCGTCATTTTTGAGGCGCGACAATATTGGAAAAGAGCCCCCAAAACACCACCGGAATAAATAAAAGGCTATCAATGACTTCTTTTTTGTGTACCTATAAAAGAACAAAACACCATCGTGTTGCCAGTTTACATATCTTTTTTAAGAAACCTCTCTCAACGCTCTTCTCCATTACACAACAATACCCGTAAATGGTATAATAGTAAAGCTATTGTTGCACCATCAACTTTATACTTAATAAAAGATCAAGCCTGCACCATTATACTATTTTTCCAATGTTATGATAACTTTTAGCACTTAAGAACATTAATAAGAATTATTTTTATGCCTTTCTTCAATAGTCTTTATCCACACGTTAATCCCATTTATAATCCCATTTATGATGTACAAATGAATGATTTTAATTAATTTATTATAAGAGGGATTGAAACAAAAGAAGTTTATGATAGTAAAGTTTTTTCAAACAAAGAATAATCAATTCTTTATAAATCAATATATTATAATGAATCTAAGTAGCTTTCTTAATATTTATATTTTTAGAGGTTTAGCTAACGGAAAGGCAGCATAGCGTAACCACACAGCTTAATATTTTAAAACTTTAAGCCTCATTAAAGTTTATTGTCTTTCGTTTAACAGGTATTAGCTTTAAACAATTAAACTGATATAATTTTATTCCTTGTATGTCCAGCTAAATACTTCATTTTATCTTTATTTACCCTCTTGGAATACTGATGATTATTACAGAAGTTTTTTGTTTAAGCGGGAGAGTTATCAAAAAATATCCACGCTGCTGACACAACTAAAGTGTAAAGTTGCTTCTTTCTTTAAACAATATGCTAAAAATCCAAAAAAATTTTAATCAATTTATATTAAAAGAAGTAAAAACTGTTGATTTCTATACTCCTTTAAATAAAACAATTGTCGGTAAGAAGCTTCTCCTTACCAATTGCAACTTAAAAAAAAGAAACAATACGCATTAAAAAATCTTTAAATGTCCTTTGAAAGTTCTTTGAGATCCCTAAAAAGTACAAAAACCGATGACTAAGCTATATCAACAATCTTTTTTTAAACAAACAGATATGGGGAAATCCTACTGCCCAATTTTATTTAGCAACTCGTACCTTAAAAAAATTACCCAATCAATAAGTTATTTACGGTATAAAATAAAATGGTGGGTGATGAGGGGATCGAACCCACGACCCGCTGATTAAGAGTCAGCTGCTCTACCGACTGAGCTAATCACCCATAAGCTTCTCAAAAGACGAGAATGAGCGTTTCTATAACGCTCCTAAGGATAGATGTCCAGATGTTTTGTTGTTTGTTATATAAACTCATTGTCTGTAAGGTTAAAAATATGATATTCACCACTTGATCTTATATAAAAATAAACCCATTATAAGAAGCTTTATAAATAAATGTTCTGATTGTTATACAGAACCTATAGTTAGAGGATTATCGAGCATAATGCCCGAGCGAAAATTAGAGGAACCTTCTTGTGGTTGTAAGCGGGATGGGGCATCATTTTGTTTTATCAACAATCACATGCATTCAAGCAATATTGTGCTGTTTTTTTCTTTGAATATAAGTTTTTTACATTCAATGTTCATGATCCAATATACGAATAAAAGCCTATGAATTTTTTTTGTCAATCGCGCGCTTTTAAGCTTCTAAAAGGTAAGGAATGATGGAATGGATCACTGATCCCCATGCGTGGTTTGGTTTGATCACGCTGGTTTTTCTCGAAATTGTTTTAGGAATAGATAACCTTATCTTTATTGCAATTTTAGCTGAAAAATTGCCACTGCATTTGCGTGACCGCGCACGCTTTATAGGTCTTACTTTAGCATTAATTATGCGGCTTTTCCTTCTTACCGTTATTGGATGGGTTATGAGACTCGATAGGGTAATTCTTTCACTTTCATCTTTTGTATTTAGTTGGCATAGCTTTATTTTAATCGGTGGTGGAGCCTTTTTGCTCGCAAAGGGAACGCTAGAATTACATGAAAGGTTAGAAGGAGTATCACATGAAAGAAAAACAGGTGTTGGTTATGCTGTTTTTTGGCAAGTAATCGTCCAAGTCGTGGTGCTGGATGCCGTTTTTTCACTAGACAGTATTATTACCGCAACAGGTATGATTGCAAAAGAGCAGGCAGCAGTTATGTATATCGCAGTCATAGCTGCTATGGGAGTAATGATGTGCGGATCTGGTGCTCTTATGCGTTTTATTAATCGTCATCCCACTATTGTAATCCTTTGTCTTGGTTTTTTGATGATGATTGGTTTTACTCTCATTGTTGAAGGATTTGGTTTTCATATTCCAAAAGGGTATTTGTATGCTGCTATTGGTTTTTCTGTTCTCATCGAAGCTTTTAATCAAATTGGACGTCGTAACCGTGAAAAAATGATTAAAACGAATGATCTACGCAGTAGAACAGCTGATGCTGTTTTGAGGCTCTTAGGAGGAGGAAGCAAAGATAATCACCTTGCTGAGACTGTAGATGTTATTGCTGAACAGGCCGCAGCTTCTGAGTTGTTTAGACCAGAAGAAAAGGAAATGATTCGTGGTGTTCTCGATTTAGCTGATCGCCCTGTTCGCTCTATCATGTCGCCGCGTAATGAGATTGAGTGGTTAGATTTAAATGCTGATGAAAATGAAATGCGTGAAGAATTACAAAAGTTTAAACATAGCCGCTTAATTCTTGCGCGTGAAAAAGTGGATGAATTTGTTGGCGTTGCATTGACAAAAGATCTTCTTTTGAATTTGGCTGAGGGAAAAAAGATTAATTGGAAAAAAGCTATGCGAGAACCCCTCGTTGTTCATGAAAACACAAGTGTTTTACGATTGATGGAGCAATTACGTCATTCTTCGATTCAGCTTGCAATTATTGTTGATGAGCATGGATCTTTTGAAGGAATTGCAACACCAACCGATATTCTTGAAGCTATTGCAGGAGACTTTCCTGATGACGATGAAGAACTCATGATCGCAGAACAACTTGAAAATGGCAGTCTTCTTGTTGAGGGATATGCTGATATCCGCCGTTTAAGTGGTTATCTTGGGCGTAACCTTGTGGATGAAGCAGATCGTTATACGACTCTGGCAGGCTTTATGCTTTGGCAGTTTGGTCATTTACCAAATGAGGGAGAAAGTTTTGAAACTGACGGTTTACACTTTAAAGTGATTGAAATGGAACGCAGAAACATATCTAAAATCCTTATTTCTCCGCTTGTATCACCAGAAAAAAGCTAATTCTTTTTATAAGAAAAATGAATAAAAAGATTTTTTTATGATTAAAAACTGAAAAGAATAAGCAGTTGATAACTCAATTGCATTTCATTATTTTTATATTTTTTAAAGCGTAAAATAATGACATACAAAAGTTATATTATCAATGAACTTTCCATTATAAAAAATTTTCATTGATGATTGACGAAAAGCTGGAAGAGAGAAAATGGTGCAAAATTATTTATCAATGGTCATTAATCTCAAAACAATGAATATATACAACATATTGATTTATAATAATTTTTTATTATGATATTACCTTCACATCAAGAAAGCCTCTTTCAAACATCAGATTTCCGCCAATGGATAAAATTCAACCATTGTTGAATTCACTCAACTGATGATGGCAGCTTTAAAACAGACTCTGGCTCCTATAATCTTTTTAGATCTTCTTGATATTTCTTAAGGAGCTATTCCTTATCTTTTGTTTCGATAAATGTAGCTATTTTTTTTCCTTCCAAGAATGAAACTCCACCTCTCTGGAAAACCCTTATTAAGAACTTTGTTTTTCTTCTAGATGACTCATATTTTTTGCTACTTTTTTAATTAAAGCGTAGCTGAGCTGCTTAGATTTCACTACTTCTTTGGCTAAAGCCAATGCACGTTCCAGATGAATCTGTTGGGTGTTTTCATCAAAGCCTAAATGATCCTCTGCACTGAAACTTTGATAATAAGATTGTAAGGGTGCAACATCACCCAATAAAGCCACTGCACCAATATGAAGTAAGCTATAATCTGCATCATCTACCTTGATAACCTTATGTGCCTCCAACTTCACTCTTTCGCCAAAGTGGTACTCCATATCTGGAATAAAAGCATTTATGAAGATCTATTTTTTCCATCGCCCATTTCAAGATATAATCAAGCTTAATTCCAACTAATCTGCATATATTTCTTCTTCACAAATTCTCAATCTCTTTTTATCAAAATCAAGTTGTAGATCTTGTAAATGCTGGTAATTGATAGGGATCAATTACCATGCAGGCAGCAGCTAAAATACCAGTACTAATCGAAACTCCAACATCAAATTACGAATAATCTTTGATAATTGCGTCATTATAAAGAATTTGTACTTCACAATCTGGTAGTTGATAACGTGCGGAATAATTATCTACCTCTTTAATTTTTTCAACAGACCAATCAAGATTTTTGAAGAACACTGTTGCACTCTCCATGATTAAAAAGTTCTTTGCTCTACCTCAAAAGAGGTTGTATCCGTATCAAAGTCAAAAGCGAAGCAGATTTTTGCAAACAAAAGTGATAACGCCGTGTACGAGAAGAATCTTATCAATAAGGTCTTTGGTGATTTCTTTTGCATCGTCTAAACGAGATGGAATCTTAATTCATAAAAAAATATAATAAAGTCAATAGATTGTGTGCAATTATTTTATATAAATCCCATTTAAAATCTACACTTTTATACGTGATTTAATTAACCATTTTTCATAAACAATTACCATGTATGGATAGACCATAAAAAGCAAATCATGATGCAAATGTTATAACGCATGTAAACATTCAAATGAAGTGAAACGCAGCTATCATTTATAACAGTTCATAAATTTTATGATACGTTTTTATCACACACAAATCGCATTATTAAAAACGTAATTGTTTGAAATAATCGATAATATAAATTGCATGCGTTTAAAAAATGGTATGGGGTTTACTCTTTTTTTGAGCTAAACTTTAAAAGAAACAATCATTTGAAACTATCATAGAATAGGTTTTAATTCATTAAGGACACATAAAAGGATTTAAAGACAAGTCGATTTTAAAGCGCTGCTTACTAAAAAGTTAGTCAATAATAAGCAGACATTATATAGATACTATCATCACAGCAGGTAATGAAATTAATAATGTTATGTCTTAGAAGTCAAAAGATTTTTAATGATATAACGCAGGCAAACAAGCAAAAAACGTTTTAAAAGTTACAGTTTAAAAATACGAAACCAAATGAAGTCCCCTCAAATTTGAGGATACTTATTAAGACAAAGATAAGTAGATAAATTTCAAAAGGATTGCAATCATATTACAAAGGCATGGGGTTTTACTCAATTTTGAGTCAAAAGCGACAATATTAAAGACTGCTCTATTCTAAAGTTAACGAGCTCGAATTTGAACTGATTAATTTTGCCAGCCCAAATATGGACCGGCTTATTTGCAGAGAAGTTACGTTTAAATGCAAAGTGAAAATACGCTTATGAGAACCTCACTAAATGAAAGTTTAAACGTTTAGAGACATAAAATGATATCTCTATAAAAACCTTTGAAACCTAGGTTTTATAACAGTTTAAAAGCCTTAGATTTTATAAAAAGCGGTTGTTTATTGTCTTCTGAAAAGCTGCTTTTAAAAACCAATGTTCGTAAATGTAAACAACGGATTTTGTTACAAATATTCACTTAATACGCACTTTCTCTTGATTGTCTTAATATGAACCTACCAAACGTTTTAAAAGAGACATTTTGATAATGTACTTTGTGTCAAATGACCACTTCAAAAATGAGAGCGTTATTCTTAATAAGTTTTATAGCCATACAAAAGTGTTTATAGGTTCTGTAATTCAAATGAGTGATTAAATATTATACCTATCATTTACGTTCCTATTGATCAGTTTTAATCAATAGAATAGAGCGTTTGCAATATGATACGTTTTGTATATATGCATTCATTATTGATTTCTTTTGTATGATCTGTAGTACCTCTATTTAAAAGCAGCGTCATATCAATTGGCACAGCTTTCTTTTATGATGCGTTTATAACCATCAAAGAAGCACCCTCCACGTCTGTCATTTATTCTGTTTATCAATCTTGATAACATCATCACTTTCATAAACCTCACAATTTATGGGAACCGAATATAAATCGCTATGTCTTTTTATTCTTGCATTGCCATATACATTACCTCTAATCACGATATAATCAGGAGATCTTGGCATTGCCATAAACAGAACCGTAGACCTTAGTATGACACCCCACGCTAGCATTGCCGTAAACCTTGCCTAACAACCGCATGATCATAAACCGCGGCAGTGTTATGAATACGTGCACTACCGGATAATTTTTCATTCCCATAAACCCGCGCATAATGATAAACTCATACGTTATAAGAAAGATGAGCATTGTCATAAACATGAACACCAAAATACACATGGGTTTTATCACATATAAGGGTATTGCCATTACACATAGCCACCAATGGCAGCATTGCCATAGCCCCTTATATTTTTATAAACACAACCAGATTTTACAACACAGACATTATCAGCAACCCAGCAATTACCATCATGAGAGAGATTGCTTTCATTTTCAATAAAAGCATCTAGATCGCCTTTTTTACATCACCAAAATCGTTTAAAGTACGAATGCGATATAAGATATATGACCAGTCACTAAATCTATTTGATTGGTCAATTCATATTTTGGGATGATTTTTTCTTATTAACAGGAGCGGTTTCATTTGCAATGGAAAAAATAACGGAGGTGTTTTTGTGATATAGTTGTCATATTCAAGCTAATAATAACATATTCATTACCTAGGAGAATACCAACTCCTACACCTGCAAAGCGAAAAAATAATCCGCCCATTATGGCTATGCTGCATGACCATAATAGAACCTAAAACCATCATTCACCAACAGCAAAACGGATCAAAAGGACTAAGTGTTAACGCCATGGAAATAATTAAGTGCACTCATTACTATAGCTGCACAAGATAGTATGCGAGGAGCAAAAGATATAATCCCAATTACTGCCAAACGTAAAGAATATACTCCCAACTAAATAACCACCATAATTAGCGTTCGGGATATAAGAAAGTTGATTAAAGCTAAACAATCCCTCATCCAACATAACTGGCAATATTGGTGTATAGAGAAATCACCAGATACCCATATCAAAACCATATCGAATACAGTATTTTGAAACAATTCAAACCTTGACGGTTGTCTTTCCCCCTTATTACTCCTTTAACTGGTGATATTCCTCATCTGCGTTCCATATCACCATAACAGCCTTTAACTCCAAAAATAGAAAAAAAGCAAATTTAGCTATTTATTTTAATGACCAGAACAATATATTTAGCGATCTACTATCAACATCGCCAGATCAGTTGTACAATAACATATTGAATTAATATGTATTTTTATATTATAAATATTTATAGTTAAATTGAAAGCACATTTAGATAATCTTGCTTTTTTATCTCGATGTTCAAAATGACTAAGCAAAAAATTATATACGCAACTGTAAAATTTTACTTCTCTTAAAATCATTTACTTATTCGCTAAAAAACTTAATGAACAACTCAAATGACCATTTTCATAAAGAGGAAATCTGCTTCTTTTTGGAGAATGTTGTTATTTAGGATGATATGAAATTGAAAAGTTTGGTGCACCCGACAGAATTCGAATCTGTGACCTCTGCCTTCGGAGGGCAGCGCTCTATCCAGCTGAGCTACGGGTGCTTAAACCGATTATTAAAATTAGTTGTGATCTTTTAACTAATCATTCTCTTAGCTTCAATGCTAAATTACCATTCTAATAAAAAAATTACTTATTTGTAAATTATCTAACTACGCACCCCTTTTATTTTTCTACAATGATACTTTATCTTGAAAGAGCTTTTTTGTCTTCAACACTCCTTTTATTATTAAAAGAGCTTTTATTACAACTTCAAAACTTTCAAAAAATAAGTTACAATATAAACTGTAAGTATCAGGATAATTTCTAAATGATTACATTACCAAGTCGCTTTCATTTTGTTTCCGCAGAAACTGAGGAAGCTCTCAAAGCTACCCACAAATTAATTTCCGTTTATGGTCATTCTTCTCTGGAAGAAACTGATATTGTTGTTGCAATCGGTGGTGATGGGACAATGTTACAAACCGTACGGGACGTCATGAATACAGGCAAACCCATTTATGGCATGAATCAAGGTTCTGTAGGATTTCTTATGAATGAATTTCATGAAAAAAAATTACCTAATCGTATTGCTGTCGCTCATAGAAAAGAAATCCATCCCCTGCGCATGATTGCAAAAGCTGAATGTCAAGAATCTATCGAAGCTCTTGCAATTAATGAAGTATCTCTCTTTCGACAATCTTATCAAGCAGCAAAAATTCGTATCACCATTGATAACAACGTGCGCATGGAACAATTAAATTGTGATGGAGTCCTCGTCGCTACACCGGCAGGATCAACCGCTTATAATTTATCAGCACAAGGACCTATTTTACCCCTTATGGCCCCCCTTATGGCTCTTACTCCCGTTAGTCCTTTTCGTCCTCGGCGTTGGCATGGAGCATTGCTTCCCAATACAGTAACAGTGCGCTTTGATATGCTTGAACCTGACAAACGCCCTGTTAACGCTGCTGCTGATAATGTTGAAGTTAAATCTGTCCATTCAGTTACTATTTCAATGGCAACAGAAGTAACAGCTTCAATCCTTTTTGACTCAAATCATTCATGGGATGAACGCATTTTATCAGAACAATTTCGCTATTAATGATTGTATTGTGCGTTTTATGTGTATATGGTTGTTATAGTTAGTTTTTTTGTGAAAGCATCTTAAAACTCTTTAAGAGTGGGGGATATTGGTTATACTCATCATTTAGATAGCAAAATTAAAATCACAGAGCAATTGATAAAAAAATGATACCATCTTTAAACAGTTTTGATGATTTAGGTCTTTCCGCAAAGGTTGTTAACGCTGTAAAATCAGCGGGATATACAACTCCAACACCTATTCAAAGTGAAACAATTCCTCACGTCCTTCAAAGAAAAGACGTTCTAGGAATCGCTCAAACGGGAACGGGTAAAACCGCCTCTTTCGTATTGCCTATGCTCACTCTCCTTGAAAAAGGTCGTGCAAGAGCACGAATGCCCCGTACGCTCATCTTAGAACCAACAAGAGAAATTGCAGCTCAAGTTGAAGAAAATTTCGATAAATACGGAATAAATCATCGTTTAAATGTTGCTCTTTTGATTGGTGGGGTATCTTTTGAACTCCAAGATCGCAAACTTGAACGAGGAGCTGATGTTCTTATAGCAACACCAGGGCGCCTTCTTGATCATTTCGAGCGCGGTAAATTGCTCCTGATGGGCGTTGAAATCCTTGTTATTGATGAAGCTGATCGCATGTTGGACATGGGCTTTATTCCTGATATCGAACGCATCTGTAAACTAACACCTTTTACGCGTCAAACTTTGTTCTTTTCTGCAACAATGGCACCAGAAATTACAAAACTAACGAAACAATTTTTACATTCTCCGGTATCTGTTGAAGTTACAAAAGCTTCCTCAACAGCGACCACAATTACACAACGGCTTGTTAAATCTGGAAATAAATCATGGGACAAAAGAGCAGTTTTACGAGAACTTATCCAAAATGAAGGTGCCGAACTTCAAAATGCTATTATTTTCTGTAATCGCAAGAGGGATATCTCTGAACTTCTTAGATCACTCATTAAACATAACTTTAGTGTAGGTGCATTGCATGGGGATATGGACCAATATTCACGTATGAACACCCTAGCCGATTTTAAAAATAATAAACTTACACTTCTGGTTGCTTCTGATGTTGCTGCCCGTGGTCTCGATATTCCAGCCGTAAGCCACGTATTTAACTATGATGTTCCTACACATGCTGAAGACTATATCCATCGAATTGGTCGTACAGGGCGTGCAAATCGTAGCGGAAAAGCTTTTACAATTGTCACAAAAGCTGATCAAAAATATATCAATGCCATTGAGGAAATGAGTAATGAAAAAATTGAATGGCTCAATGGAGATCTCTCAACTTTAATAGCCGATGATCAAACAGAAGATATTGTTGTAAAGAAAAAATCATCAAAATCATCAAAGAAAACTGCTCCAAAAGAGCCTGTTGCTCACACTAAAAAATCTGTAGAAGAGAATAAAACAGAATATATCAAAAATGCAAATAATAAGGAGAAGCCATCTGAGCAACAACGCTCACGAAAAAATAAGAATTACACGCCCCTTGGATTTGGTGATGATATTCCTGCATTCATGCTCATAAAAACGCGTAGATAGACTCGCCCTTTACTCTCTGTAAGCATAAAGTAAATAAAAGATGCCTTTTAAAAGTTTTTCTTATTTCTTAGAGAGCCTTTCTATTACCTTTTCACGCCCTAAAAGCTGCAAAAGCTTTCCCATTTCAGGTCCATGATCCATGCCCGTAAGTGCTTGACGTAATGGCATAAATAAAGACTTTCCTTTCCGACCTGTTTTTTCTTTTAATGCTGTTGTCCAAATTTTCCAACTTTCCTCATTCAAAGCACCTTCAGGTAAGAAATCGAGTGATTGACGCACAAATGCACGATCCTCTAGTGCTACTGTATCAAAATTTTGTTCATCATGAATGATTTTCCACCACAAAACAGCATCTTTGACTTTATCAATATTGCGTCTTATCGCGTTCCAGAAATATTCCGCCTTATCTCCCTCAATAGAAAGTTTTTTAAGTCGTATTTGAACTTCTTCATAGGTTAGTTCATGGACAAGATGACTATTCAAAGAAAGAAGATCAGCAATATCAAATTTTGCAACGGATCTTGACGTATCTTGTAAATTAAAATGTTCTAAAAGCGTAGCTTGATTGGGATAGGGATGCACATTTTGCGATGTCCCAATCAAAACGGCAAGGCATTGAACAGCTATAGATTCAAATCCTTCTTCCCGTAGAGAACGAATAGAAAGATCATTATTACGTTTTGAAAATCCTTTTCCTAAAACTGTCGCCAATAAATTGGTATGAGCAAAAACCGGTAATTCTGCATTAAGAGCTTTAAAAAGAGCAATTTGAGCGCCTGTATTTGTAATATGATCATCCCCGCGAATAATATGCGTAATAGCCATATCTACATCATCAACAATAGACGGCAATGTATAAAGATAGCTTCCATCTTCACGAATAAGAACAGGATCTGAAAGAGAAGCCAAATCAATCGTCTGCTTCCCCTTTATCGCATCATTCCAGCAAACTTCTGTTCGCTTTGTTTGCAAAGGATCACTTTCAAAATTAGGAAGAAGAAAACGCCAATGGGGTTTACGACCTTGAGATTCAAAGCTTTTTTTCTCTTCTGCCGTCAATTTTAATGCTGCACGGTTATAAATAGGAGGCAATTTGCGTGAAAGCTGAATTTTACGACGCCGCTCTAATTCTTCTGCAGTCTCATAACAGGGATAAAGAAGCCCGCGTTGTTTGAGAATTTCCGCAACTTCATCATATCGATTAAATCGCTTAGATTGGTAATAAATTGAATCTGGTTGAATACCAAGCCATTCAAGGTCAACAGCAATAGCATCAATATATTCTTGTTTAGAACGTTCAACATCTGTATCATCATAGCGCAAAATAAATTCTCCTTTATGCGCTTGCGCATAAAGCCAATTGAAAAGTGCAATACGGATATTGCCAATATGAATATAACCTGTTGGAGAGGGAGCAAAACGAACTTTAACCATAAAATAATACTCAATTTTTATCGCGAAAATGATTGACTATGGGATAGCGACGATCGCGTCCAAAACTCTTGTAACTGATTTTTACACCGGGTGCAGATTGTCGTCTTTTATATTCGGCACCATAAAGAAGCTGTTCAACTTTCTCAACAGTTTCTCGTGAATGCCCACGTTTAACAATATCACAAATACTCATGTCATTTTCTACAAGAGATTGCAATATATCATCTAAAATAGGATAAGGGGGAAGAGAATCTTCATCTTTTTGATTTTCTCGCAGCTCTGCAGAAGGCGCTTTTTCTATAATATTGGATGGAATGACAATTCCTTCTGGTCCTCTCAAATTGTGAAAGTGATTTTTATTGCGCCATTCAGCTAATGCGTAAACCTGCATTTTATAAATATCTTTAAGAGGATTAAATCCGCCATTCATATCCCCATATAGTGTTGCATATCCTACAGCCATTTCTGACTTATTGCCTGTCGTTACCACCATTGATCCGAATTTATTCGAAAGAGCCATCAAAAGTGTACCGCGTATGCGACTTTGAAGATTTTCTTCTGTTACATCAGAGGGTAAGCCAAAAAAAACAGGTGCCATTGTCTTTAAAAAAGCCTCAACAGGTTGTGCAATCGGTATGATTTCATAATGACATCCTAAAAGATCAGCACATTCTTTGGCATCTTTTAATGATTCTTGCGAAGTGAAATGATAAGGCATCATAATGGTGCGAACCCTCTCAGCACCAAGAGCATCCACCGCCATTGCCGCGCACAGGGCTGAATCAATTCCTCCTGAAAGACCAAGAATAACATCCTTAAAGCCGTTTTTATTAACGTAATCTTTCAAGCCTAAAACACAAGCTTGATAATCGGCTGCTAATCCATTGAGAAGATTTTCATTAGGACCTGAAACACAGTTCCATCCCGTCGTTGTTCGTTGCCAATGGCTCAAAGCAATCTGCCTTTCAAAGTGTTTCATTTGAAACACTTTTTTGCCTTGCCCATTCAAGGCAAAAGACCCGCCATCAAAAACGAGCTCATCTTGACCACCAACTTGATTAGCATAAATAATTGGTACCCCAGATCGTAGAGCTTGCGTATGAACAACATCTATACGTTTTAAAGTTTTATTACGATAGTAGGGAGATCCGTTAAGGACGAGAATAATTTCCGCTCCTTTATCTTTAAGCTCTGTACTCAGAGAGAAATCATTCCATAGATCCTCACAAATGACTATTCCTAATTTGATTCCATGATAAACAATAGGCTCAGGACGTGGACCTGAAGAAAACAAACGCTTTTCATCAAATTCGGCATAATTAGGTAAATCAAACTTTAAGCTTTCAGCAATAACTCGCCCTTCATCAAGAAGCATGAGACCGTTATAAACATTGCCATTACGCCTTAATGGAAGACCAATGACAATTCCTGGTCCGCCTACGGTTATTTTTGCTAAATTTTTAACAGCCTCTTCACATGTTTTTGTAAAAGCAGATTTTAGAACAAGATCTTCTGGTGAATAAGCGCTTATAAAAAGCTCCGATAATAAAACAAGGGCAGCTCCCTCTTCTTTAGCCTTTTGATGTGCCATAACAGCTAGAGAAAAATTCCCCTCAATATCACCGACAATAGGATTTAATTGGGCAATTGCTACCCGAAAATCATTTTTCATAAGTCTTTTTATCACTTCATCAGTTTGGCAACCACAACTTTATTTTTAATCATCAGAAACATCGCTTTTTTTAAAATTCTCTTCTGTCATATGACCTAAAATATTAGGTAAATTTTTGCTATCCACCAGTGGCAATTGCTAACGGGTCAGTGGCACGATTTTTTTTAAGGAGTTCCGCAACAAGAAACGCCAATTCTAACGATTGATCTGCATTTAATCGTGGATCACATTGCGTATGATAACGATCAGACAAGTCGTCCACAGAAATAGCATGTGCCCCACCGGTGCATTCAGTGACATCACGACCTGTCATCTCAATATGAATGCCTCCTGGATAAGTTCCCTCTCCATGATGCACAGCAAAAAAATTCTCTACTTCTTTTAAAACATAATCAAAGGGACGCGTTTTATAACCACTAACAGTAATTGTATTGCCATGCATTGGATCACATGACCATATAACCGCACGCTTCTCGCGTTCAACGGCGCGGATGAGTTTAGGTAGATAACTTTCAACCTTATCATAACCAAAGCGCGTAATAAGGGTAAGCCGACCTGGCTCGTTTTCAGGATTTAGAATATCAATTAATCTTAAAAGCTCATCAGGCTCAATGGAAGGGCCACACTTTAATCCTATAGGATTTTTGATACCACGACAATATTCAACGTGAGCATGGTCAATCTGACGTGTACGGTCTCCAATCCATAACATATGGCCAGATGTTGCATACCAATTTCCTGAAGTTGAATCAATTCGCGTCAAAGCCTCTTCATAACCAAGTAAAAGTGCTTCATGACTGGTATAAAAAGATGTTTCACGCAATGAAGAATGCGTTTTGGATGTAATCCCTATAGAACGCATAAAATCAATTGCTTCAGAAATACGCTCTGCCAATAATTCATAACGTTCCCCCTGCGGACTGTTAGAAACAAAACTCAACATCCATGTGTGAACATTTTCTAAATCAGCATAGCCACCTTGTGAAAAAGCACGCAAGAGATTAAGTGTTGCCGCAGATTGGCGATAAGCCATGGACATCCGTTGCGGATCCGGAATACGAGAATCGGCTCTAAATTCAATGCCATTAATAATATCCCCCCGATAAGCAGGAAGATCAATCCCTTCTTTACTTTCGATATCAGAAGAGCGTGGCTTTGCAAATTGACCAGCAATACGACCAATTTTAACAACAGGCTTAAAACTACCAAAGGTTAAAACAATCGCCATTTGCAAAAATACACGAAAAAAATCTCGGATATTATCAGCTTCATGTTCTGCAAAGCTTTCGGCACAATCACCACCTTGCAATAAAAAAGCTTGTCCTTTTGCAACAGCTGCTAATTCATTTTTTAAATCACGTGCTTCACCGGCAAAAACTAAAGGAGGATAGCTTCTCAGTTTTCGTTCAACATTTTCTAACATAGACTTATCCGGATAAGTCGGAACTTGTTTAATTGGCCTTTCTCTCCAAGAGTCAGGCACCCATTCTTGTATCATTACACTCTCTCTAAAGACTAAACTTACAAAACTTACAGCTTGGCATATCAAAAACTTTTCACCAAAATATATGCTGTTTAACTTTCTATTTTCTTCCCATTTTCATATATATAACTTGGTTTATACATCGTTACCAATTCTTCTGCCATCGTTGGATGCACTGCCATCGTTTCATCAAAGATATCCTTCGTTAGCTTACCCTTGAGAGATATCCCTATAAGCTGAGCCATCTCACCAGCATTTTCCCCTAAAATATGAGCGCCCACAACAATACGACTTTCACCATCAACAATGAGTTTCATAAGCATTTTCTCTGAACTACCAGAAAAAACATTACGCATAGGACGAAAAACTGTACGATAAATTTCAAGACGCTTATAACGCTTTACCGCCTCCTCTTCTGAAAGACCAACCGTTCCAATCTCTGGTTGAGAAAAAACTGCCGTTGTAATTAAATCATAATCAGGTGTTGTGGGAATATTCTCAAATGCTGTCTTAACAAAACACATTGCATCATGAATCGCAACGGGTGTTAATTGAATATGACCTGTTACATCACCAACAGCCCAAATATGGGGGATATTTGTTGTCATTTTCTCATCAACAACAACTGCACCAAATTCATTAACTTCTATACCTACTCTCTCAAGTCCTAAACCAGCAGTATTGGGCATCCGTCCCGTAGCCAACATAATTTGATCGGCGCTGATCATTTTCCCATTTGATAAAACAACTTCATAACAATTTTCTGCAGCCTGTACTTTAGAAATTGTTATACCATAGAGAATAGAAATCCCTTTTTCAATCATTGCATCGCTGAGCAATTGCCGCAAATCATGATCAAAATTACGAAGAATTAAATCACCACGATGAAGGAGTGTTGTTTTTACACCTAATTCATGAAAAATATTAGCAAATTCAACACCAATATACCCTCCACCAACAATCACTATTGATTTTGGGAGTTGATTAAGATCAAAAATCTCATTAGAAGTAAGGCAAAATTCACCGCCTTCTATGGACGTATTTGGTGCAAGTTTTGCCCCTGTTGCAATCAAAATTTTTTCTGCACTTACCCGCTCACCCGTGGCAGAAAGCTCTAATGTGTGATCATCTATAAAAGTAGCACGACTTTCATAAATATGCACATTGTTATTTTCTAATCCCTTACGATACAGCCCTTCTAACCTTGATATTTCTTTATTTTTAGCTGCAACCAACTTTTCCCAACTAAAAATTGGATCCGCATATTCCCACCCAAAACCAACACTTTTCTTAAATTCTTTGGCATATTGTGACGCATAAACATAAAGTTTTTTGGGAACACAACCACGAATAACACAAGTGCCCCCTATACGATACTCCTCAGCTATAGCGACACGCTTACCAAGAGCTCCCACAAGCCGTGCTGCACGCACCCCACCAGAACCACTTCCAATAACAAATAAATCAAAATCAAAAGAACCCACGAACTAATCCTTCTCACATATCTACAAACAATAGGCTAAGATCATTTATTATCAAATAAAAGTCTTTTTTCTTTTGAAGAAGCATTTTAAGCAATATTCTTAAAGGATTTATTCTTATTAAAAGATTAAAAACGGCGGAAAAACCGCCGCTATTACAAAAATCAGAAATCGCCTATTGCAGTCATGATATCAATCAAACTATTTTTTGTTTTCTGGAGATCCTGATTTTGTAGGTATAGTAGAATTATTCAAATTAAGTGTTTCAGACATCTCTTTTTTCACATTTTCTACAAGATCTTGCATAAGAGCAGAACGCCATACATCAAATGCAGAATAGGAATCACGTGCAATATTGGGGACTTCTGTCAAAAACTTTTTACCGGTATCAGAATTATAAAATGCTGTAATGGCATCAAGCTCTTTTTGAGTAAAATATTTTGCATACACATGAGCAATCTCTTTTTCTAGATCAGAGCGCCTTTTAACTAAAGCAAGCGCTTGCTTATCAACAATATCAGAAATAGCTGTTGCCAAATTCGGATCATCACTGATTAGTTCATTTTTGAAATCATGAACCGCATTTGGTAAAAAATTATCAAATTGATCCGTTGCATGAATGGATCTGATCGCCTTTCGCGCTGAATCCAAATGTTGATCACTCACACCTTGTGCATGAACCATTCCAATATTCACAACAAAAATGGTAATTGCACCCCAATATGCGACAAAACGCGGAAAAGAAAATATTATTCTCATTTAATGATTACCCTGATAGTTAATTATAATTTAAATTTGTTATTCTACCTAAAGTCTTTAAGACCCTTTTTTATTGTGCTAGTATATCATCATGTAAATATCTTTTCTAAAAATCAAATGGTTCTAAAACTTTTGTTTGTCCATCAGCCATAGCAACAATTGCACGTGAAGCCAACCCCAAAAAAAGACCATGCTCAACAACGCCAGGAATGGCAAGAAGCGCCTCTGATAATAATTGGGGTTGCAGAATGCATCCCCAAAATGCATCAAGAATAAAATGACCACCATCTGTTTCAAAAGGATTTTTTCCATTCATTCGCAATATAATGTCTCCAGAAAGTCCGAAATCATCAGCAACTTTTTCGATGGCTTTGCGTGTTGTATGGATACCAAATGAATTAACTTCAATCGGTAGTGCAAAAGCACCAAGTCTTTTTACTATCTTGGTTTCATCAGCAATGACAAGCATTTCACGGGATGCCGATGCCACAATTTTTTCATACAACAATGCTCCACCTCCTCCTTTAATGAGCATCATCTGAGGACCAATTTCATCTGCTCCATCAATATCAAGATCCAATTCAGGTATTTCTTCTAAAGTGCTAACAGGAACTCCAAACTTACGACAGAGCTGTTCAGAATATCGTGAGGTAGCAACACCAGTCACACGCAGACCATCCGCAACACGCTCACCAAGAAGACGAATAAATTCATTGACTGTCGAACCAGATCCGATACCAAGCCGCATACCATCCTCAATAAATTCAAGCGCTCTAACAGCTGCCATTTTTTTTAACTGCTGAACATTCATGAATGACTTCACCTTTTATCCGCAAGCAGTACTCACTCCCCCTATTACCGCCGATAATAAAAGGTAACTACCTGACTCAATCTTCTAAACTTACCGTTATTTTTGCTTGAACAGATGTTACTCATTATAGAAATATATGATAAGAATAAAATAGAATAATCAACAATTATCTTTTTTATTTCTCTGAGAAAATTTGTTAGCATTTTTCTCATTCAATAAGAATTTTTGATTTATCTTGTGCTATCAATAGGATGTACAAAGATGTACATAGCAATTTTTTTGAAAAATTTAAAATGATCAGATATAAAAATCATCTATTTCTAGAAACTGTAGATTATTATTTCGTTTCAATGACATTGATAAATTTACCAATCTAAATACCGTAAAATATTATCAAAAAAGTCTTCTATTCTTTTCCGTTTTGTCATCGTCCAGATATGAAGAAAAATGCGATTAAATTATATATTTTTTTGTGCATACCGTCTATGCATATTCCATGGTCTATGAAACCCTAGAGAAGACCAAATAATATCCCCACTTTTGGTCATCATCACGCTTCCTCGTGATAACAATTGTTGAGGGGTAAATATTATTTTTGCCTTCTTGTGACATACTGGATTATGCATCGCAATTGTAAATGTTTGAATAAGAATATCTGCCTCTACGCATTGATCTGTTTCTCTCTGTAAAACGATAACTTTTAATCCATTATCCAATAAGGATGCACAAACATGACGATCACAAATAAATTGTCCGTGCAATGAAGGCCCATACTTTGTTGGTTTAATCATTTCATTCACACGGAATGACTTTTTCCATACGGATGACGTTAATTTAGAAATATGGTAACGATCAATATATAACTTTTTATCATGGATAACACCCACCAGACGCATATTATCTGCGATCATCAGTTGTACAGGTGAATGCATCACACAAATACAAATACCAACCAAAATAAAAAAACTAAAAAAGAGTCGGATAGGTGTTTTGCAAAAAGTCAATCCAACCAAGCCTATACTCAGTAAGATCAACGCAGATAACGGCATAAAACCAGGATTCAAATCAGGAGAAATAGCCTTGATAGCATGTGCAATCTTTATCACAAGATCAACTCCAAACCCCATAATTTGAAGGGGAAGCCATTCAAATCCTCCTAACATTGCAAGAACTGCGATTAATCCAAATGGAATAACAAAAATTGAGATGACAGGCAAAGCAAAAGCATTACTGATAATGCTCAAAGATGCCATATTAGAAAAATGATAAGCAGCATAAATTCCACTTGCACTCCCTGCAACAAAGGAAGAAGCACACGTTGAAAGAATCGATAAGAAAACAAAATTTATCACTCCTCCTCCAACATAAGAGGAAGTTGTTTTTCCTTTACGAAAAAATGATCTTCCACTCCACCAATCAAAAAAAGCAATCAAAGCAGCAGTCGCAGAAAAGGACATTTGAAAGCTAGGACCTAATATTTCATGGGGTGTCATCGCCAGAGTTATCAACCCTGCAATGGAAAAATTACGCATTGTTATAGCAGAGCGATTACACAATATAGCAACCAACATAACAGCAATCATCACAAAACTTCTTTGCGCTGATATTGCTAAGCCCGACAATAACAAATAAAAAGCTGTTATCATAAACGCAACGATAGCAGCAAACTTTTTACTGGAATAATAGGAAGAAAAAACTGGAAAAAATGCTAAAAAACTACGGATACTCAAAAGAACTATGCCGCTTAACAACGCCATATGTAAACCTGATATTGATAAAATATGGGCTAATCCAGCTGTACGTAATGCTTCATTTGTCTCATTTGAAATACCAGCACGCTGCCCTGTTATGAGGGCAGCTGCAACACTCCCCTTTTCTCCTTCAAGGGCTATACGGATTCTTTGTGTCATCTTCGTGCGTAAATTTTCAATTTTCTGTAGAATGATAGCGAATATCCCATCAGGCTGAGAAACGGATATTTTTCTTGGTTTTCCTAAATAAACGCCTTGTGCCCCAATTCTTTTAAAGTAATTATGAAAACTAAAATCGTAGCCTCCTGGACGCACCGGCCCAGAGAATGCACGCATCTTCACTTTTCCATGCAGTCCATCACCAATCGCTAAGCCAGATGGCAAATATTTTGCCGATAAACGAACACGATGAAGACTATGGCGTAATATGGGCTTTTCTGTACTCAAAATATCCAAAACTAAACGAAATCCTCCTTTGGCACCTGACTCAATAGAAACAATTCTTCCCGTCAATGTAGTGACAATGTCACTGCCTAACATGGGTGTTGCAATACGCCACGTTTCTATTTTTGCCGCTAAAGTACCCAATATAATACAAAACAGAAATCCCACGGGAATCCATATTTTTGGATAAAAACGTGCACCATAGAATATTCCCAGAAAAATACTGACCAATGCCCCCAATTGTCCCCAACTTGGTTCCCACTCTAAATGAAAATAGAAAATGATTCCTAGGGCAAAAAAGACTAAAATCAGCGAAAAAAGGATACCAAAAGCAACCTCTTTATTAATACAATCTTCTAACCATTTGCGAAAAAAAATGATTACTTCTTTTAAGAGTGTCAATAAAAAAAGTTTTTGTTGGTTATAGCTACCGTTCTTTGCATCATCATATCTAGAAAAAACACTCTGCCCTATCTGACATGGCTTTTTTCTTTCTGTAACAGATTTTTCGGATAAACCCTCTTTACTTTTATAAAACATCAGTCCCCCACTTTAACTCGCAATACGGCTATTGCACGCCCCATCACTTATGCTAACATAACCTTTCTATAAAGTTCCATAAGTAATATCTCAATTTAAAGGAAAATATTCGTGTCTGTTATTACCCGTTTTGCCCCTTCACCCACAGGTTTCCTTCATATTGGTGGCGCTCGTACTGCTCTTTTTAATTGGCTTTATGCAAAACATACCGGTGGAAAAATGCTTCTACGAATTGAAGATACAGACCGGGAACGTTCAACAGAAGCAGCTGTAAAAGCCATAATAGATGGCTTGCACTGGATGGGTCTTAACTATGATGGCGCCCCTATTTCGCAATTTGAACGTGCAGAACGTCACCGCCAAATCGCCGAGCAGTTGGTCAAGAATGGCAAAGCATATTATTGTTATGCTTCACCTGAAGAATTAGCTGAAATGCGTGAAAAAGCCCGTACAGAAAGGCGCCCGCCCCGTTATGATGGACGTTGGCGGGACCGTGATCGTTCTGAAGCTCCTAAAGGTGTTAAACCTGTTATTCGTATCAAAGCCCCTCAAGAGGGAGAAACCATAGTACATGATCTTGTTCAAGGTGATGTTCGTTTTCCTAATAAAGATCTTGATGACTTTATTATTTTGCGTTCTGATGGTTCGCCTACCTATATGCATGCTGTTGTCGTTGATGATCATGATATGGGCATCACACATATCATACGTGGAGACGATCATCTTACCAATGCAGCCCGACAAATAATCATCTTTAAAGCAATGGGATGGGATATTCCTGTTATGGCACATATTCCTCTTATCCACGGTGAAAACGGCGCAAAATTATCAAAGCGGCATGGGGCGCTCGGTGTTGATGCTTACCGAACCATGGGATATCTTCCTGCTGCTTTGCGCAATTACCTTGTCCGTTTAGGGTGGAGTCACGGGGATGACGAACTTATATCACTTGAAGATATGATTTCTTGGTTTGATATTGAGGATATTAACAAAGGTGCTGCTCGTTTTGATCTCAAAAAGCTCGATTCCATTAACGGACACTATATGCGCATGAGCAATGATCAAGAACTTTTTGATGCCGCTCTTGATATTCTACCAGAAACCGATAAGGGAGCACAAACCATTGAAAGACTTGATGAAAAACGCCGTGTTCAATTTTTAAAAGCAATCCCACATTTGAAAGAACGTTCAAAAACACTGTGCGAGCTGATTGATAATGCCGCCTTCATTTTTACGCAACGACCATTACAGCTTGATGAAAAAGCACAAATGCTCTTAGATAAAAATGGACGAACCATTTTAAATGCTCTTTATCTTGCCCTGAAAGCTTGCCCCTCTTGGGATACAAAAGCTTTAGATGAAACTCTTCGCTCTTATGCCCAAACAGAAAATCTTAAATTTGGATCTATCGCCCAACCACTTCGCGCAGCTCTTACAGGACGCGCAACATCGCCAGGAGTTTTAGATATTCTTATTTTATTAGGACGCGATGAATGCCTTCATCGTATCAAAGACCAACTTATCAAAAAAATATACTCATGATATGTACTGAATATATCTCCTCAAATAGATCTCTATACAAATATTTCAACGCAATCTAAAAGAGTTTTTTATGTTATATCATTGAAATACAATTTGTATTGAGTAATAATGATCGCTAAGGAAATATTTTAGATTGCATGTACTCACTTTTAGAGGCAATCTGCCCTTAGTATAAGTAAGAAAAGCTTCAGTTATTGTATATCTCCTACTCTGATGAAGCAGAGTCTTAATTTTTAGAAGCGAAGGATCTGAAAGGAATACCGAATGTCTGAGAATAACGCACATCTTATTGTGAATGATAAAAAAGTAGAACTTCCCCTGCGTAAAGGCACAAGTGGACCTGAAGTCATCGAAATTGCTTCTCTCTACAAAAAAACCGATATTTTTACTTATGATCCTGGTTTTACTTCAACAGCTTCTTGTGAATCAAAAATTACTTATATTGATGGTGATAAAGGCATATTGCTTTATCGTGGTTATCCTATCGACCAATTGGCTGAAAAAGGAGACTTTCTCGAAAGTTGTTATCTTCTCCTTTATGGTGAACTCCCAACACAGAAAGAAAAAAACGACTTTGATCGATGTATTATGCAGCATACCATGGTCCACGAGCAGTTTTCACGTTTCTTCCACGGCTTCCGTCGTGACTCTCATCCCATGGCCGTCATGGTTGCCTGCCTTGGCGCTATGTCTGCGTTCTATCACGACTCTATTGATATTACAGATCCTCACCAGAGAATGATTGCTTCTGTACGTCTTATCTCAAAAGTTCCAACGCTTGCTGCTATGGCCTATAAATACAGTATCGGACAAGCCTTTGTTTATCCACGCAATGATCTTAGTTATGCTGCAAATTTCCTCCATATGTGTTTTGCTGTTCCTTGTGAAGAATATAAAATAAATCCAGTGCTTGCCCGAGCGATGGATCAAATCTTTATCCTTCATGCAGATCATGAACAAAATGCTTCTACATCTACAGTGCGTCTTGCTGGATCCTCAGGTGCTAATCCGTTTGCCTGTATTGCAGCAGGTGTTGCATGCCTTTGGGGACCAGCACATGGTGGTGCCAATGAAGCATGTCTAAAAATGCTACAAGAAATAGGTTCTATTAAAAGAATTCCTGAATTTATTGCACGTGCAAAAGATAAAAATGATCCTTTCCGCCTTATGGGCTTTGGGCATCGTGTCTATAAAAATTATGATCCACGTGCAAAAATCATGCAAAAAACTTGTCATGAAGTTTTAAAAGAACTCAACATTCAAGATGACCCGCTTCTTGATATTGCAATAGAGCTTGAAAAAATTGCTTTAAGTGATGAATATTTTATTGAGAAAAAGCTTTATCCCAATGTTGATTTTTATTCCGGCATTACATTAAAAGCTTTAGGTTTTCCAACCGAAATGTTTACTGTTCTTTTTGCATTAGCACGCAGTGTTGGGTGGGTGGCACAATGGAAAGAAATGATTGAAGACCCTGCCCAAAAAATTGGTCGTCCTCGACAACTTTACACAGGTTATGCTATGCGTGACTATGTTCCTATAGATGAACGTGTAAATTAAAGAGATAAATCAATCAATAAAGCTTCAGTTTACTGAGGCTTTATTGAAAGTGATCAAAAAGCATCCTTTAAGGATTTTTATAAAACCTCATTTTAAAGCTCTTTCTCGCCAAAGAACATCATCATAAAAAATTTACGAAAAAATTCTAAATTTTGGCTCTGTCAATAAATTGATAATACTCTTTTGAAAATTAGCTACACATTTAGTAAAAAGAAATTGAAAATTTTACCCTATAATTCTCATTATTTTCAATGAAACGTATTTTCTATGATTCCCTCATATTTAAAACCCTTATTACATATTAAAACTTAGCAATGTCAGAATTTTTCTTTCTATCTTCTTCAAATACAGTAGATTAGAATGAAAATGAAATGCACTCTTAAAATTTGCTATGCAAAATGACTCTTTCTATAAGAATAGCTATAAAGATCAACTTGTTATAATGATTATATCCTATACAGGCATTCATCTTAAACATCATCGGCTAAAATCAAACTTCTTAGAAGAAAATCTTCACAATTGTTAGAAAATAAATTTATTTTGACATTCTGCATTTCATATAAAAAGTGGAAATAATAATATTTTATCCTGTTAAGGACTAAAATTTTCTTTGTATTTAAATTAATAGTTTTTCTTTTAAAGATAATTTACTGATTTTTAAATAAAATTATTAAAATTCATTATATAAGCGATAAGAGGTTTACTTCTTTCCTGTATTTTCTATTCCCATGCTTGATAAAAATAAATTATTTTTTTGATAATAATATCCAGCATAATGAAAACAACTCAATTTTTTACATTGCTCCCAAAGAGCTTAAAGATTATAAAAATTCATGATGGTTTCATATTTGCCAGCTTATCTAATAGGAGAACATAATGAAATTATTAGCAGGAGCTCTTATAATAAGCGCGACACTGTTTACCCTATCGGCCAATTCTCAAACGCTGAAAATTGCAAGCGATGCTTCTTATCCGCCATTTAGTTATATTGACTCAAATAATAAACTGCAAGGATTTGATATTGATATAGCTTATGCACTTTGTAAAAAAATGAATATTGAATGCACTATCGTCGTACAAGACTTCGAGGGAATGATTCCCGGACTTATTGCCAAAAAATACGATGCTATCATTTCTTCCCTTTCTCCTACAAAAGAGCGCTTACAAAAAATTGATTTTACAGATCCTTACTACAATACAGTACTCGCTGTTATTGTTAGCAAAAATTCGGGAATTAAAGAGATCTCAACACAAAGCTTTAAAGGTAAAAATCTTGGTGTACAATCAAATACAACACAGGCTTCATATTCAGAAGACCATTATGCCTCTGGAGAAGTGAATATCAAACTTTATCCTACAGCAATAGAAGTTACTCGTGACCTTTTAAGCCATCGGCTTGATATAATCATCTTTGATAAATTAAAAGCATTAAATTGGCTTGAAAATGAAGGAAAGGATTGCTGCGAGCTTCTAGGAACTTTAGAAGAAACAAAATTTCCTATTGCAATTGCACTCCGTCAAAATAATACTGATCTTAAAAATAAGTTCAATAAAGCAATAGAAGAAATCCGCGCCGATGGAACCTATGATGAAATTATGAGAAAGTATTTTGCATTCGATATCGATTAAATATCACTATGAATTAAACTTGAAGCTTTATATTTAAGGAATATTTTCAAACTCTTTGTTGAATATGCAAGTATGATTGAAAACCCAGTATTTTTATAAGAAAAATTTATATTTATAAAAAGTTAATTTTTAATTGTTTCTCGATATTTAAACCTTTCATGGAATCTAATAATAATTGAGATTGTATTTTTATTTTATAAAAATCTAATTTTTTCTTCATGTTCAAATTGAATAGCCTTATTTTGCAAGAAAATTTCTCGATTTTTATTTATGAGATAATGCAAAGCACTCATTTTATGAAAATTAAGCCATCATAAAAGCAATAAGATATTCATTTTCTTTAAATCAATAAAAAAGATAATTTTTTGATAATAATCTGCAACATAATGATCTAAAATAAACGCCGATAAATTTTTGCATTGCTCCCAAAAAGCTTACAGATTATAAAACGTGACGATTTCATATTTGCCCGCTTATCCAATAGGAGAATATCATGAAACTATTAGCTGGAGCTCTTATAATAAGCGCCGCGCTATTCGCCCAATTGGCTGATGCGAAAACATTAAAAATTGCGAGTGAAGGCACCTATCCTCCTTTTAGTTATATTGACTCAAATAACAAACTGCAGGGATTTGATATTGATATATCTTATGCACTTTGTAAAAAAATGAATGTTGAGTGTACTATTGTCACGCAAGATTTCGAGGGAATGATCCCCGGACTTATTGCAAAAAAATATGACGCTATTGTTGCTTCTCTCTCTCATACACAAGAGCGTTTACAAAAAATTGACTTTACAGATCCTTACTATGACACAGCACTGGCTGTCATTGTTACTAAAGATTCAGGAATTAAGGAACTCTCAACACAAAGCTTTAGAGGTAAAAATCTTGGTGTGCAATCCAATACAACACAAGCTTTGTATGCGGAAGATCATTATGCCTCTAAAGAGGTAAAAATCAAACTCTATCCTTCCACAATAGAAATGAATCGTGACCTCTTAAATCATCGACTTGATATGATTATTGTTGATAAATTAGAAGCGTTAAATTGGCTTAAAAATGAAGGAAAAGATTGCTGTTTCCTCCTAGGAACTCTGGAAGAAACAAAGTTTCCTGTTGCAATTGCAATCCGTCAAAATAATAATGATCTTAAAAATAAGTTCAATGAAGCAATAAAAGAAATCCGTTTGGATGGAACTTATGAGAAAATTATGAGAAAATATTTTACAAATGATGTTTATTAAATATCAATGTGATATTTAAATGCAACCTACTGTCTATTTCTAAAAAACATTATCTAACTCTTTCATGAGGAACACAAGAATGATTGAAAATTTAGCATTGCTATCATTTAGCAATGGTGGATGGGGAGCGGTTATACTTTCCAGTGCAGGAATGACATTGTCATTGGCGTTGTGCTGTGGCCTTCTAGGGCTTCCCTTAGGTCTTCTCAATGCAGTAATGATTCGATCCAATATTAAGATAGCTAAAGCTCTAGCACGTCTCTTTTCAACGGTATTTCGTGGATTACCAGAGCTTTTAACTCTGTTTTTAGTTTACTATGGATTACAAAACCTTATTCAAAATGCCTTTGACTATTTTAATCTTGAAATCATGTTCAGCATCAATGCTTTTGTTGCTGGTGTCCTTGCACTCAGTCTGGTTTTTGCAGCTTTCTCTTGTGAAGTTTGGCTTGGAGCATTTAATATTTTTGATAAAGGTCAATATGAAGCTGCCAAAGCTTTAGGCCTTTCACGATCAACCACATTTTTTCGTATTGTCTTCCCTCAGCTCATCCGAAATGCCTTACCAGGACTTTCTAATAATTGGCTTACTTTACTGAAAGATACATCCCTCGTTTCAACTATCGCGCTTGTTGACCTCATGCGACAAACGAATTTAGCTGTCGCGGCAACCAATAAACCCATGCTATTTTATCTTGTAGCATGCTTACTCTATTTATTATTTTCAGCGTTTTTTTCTACAATATTACGCTATGTGGAAACATACACTCAAATAGGCTATAAAAAGGTGCTAGGTTAATGATTCCGGAGTGGCTTTATTTCCTTTTTAATCCTGATCTTTTAAGCCGTTATGGCCCCAAATTTGTTGATGGCTTTATTGTTACTGTTGAGCTTGTTTCTATTTCTTGTTCTCTTGGTTTTTTCCTTGGTATGCTTATCGCTTTTGCGCGTTTATCAAAGAATACGTTTTTACAATATTTCGCAAATGCTTATGTCTATTTTTTTCGCGGCTCTCCTTTGTTAGCCCAACTCTTCCTTTTTTATTATGGGCTTGGTTCAATGAACAATTTTTGGCAACAGGTTGGTCTATGGTGGTTTTTTCAAAACGCGTGGTATTGTTGTCTTTTTATTTTTACACTCAATTCTGCTGCCTATCAATCTGAGATCTTTAAAGGAAGTTTTTTATCCGTAACAACTGGGCAACGTGAAGCATCAAAAGCTTTAGGTTTAAGCAACTCTGTCACATTTTTTAAAGTTATTCTTCCACAAGCAATGATTATAGCATTACGCCCTCTAGGCAATGAGTTGATTTTAATGATTAAATCCAGTGCCATTGCCTCACTTATTACTGTTTATGATTTAATGGGGATTGCTAAACTCACTTATTCACGTACATTCGATTTTCAAGTTTACGTTTGGGCAGCCCTTATCTATCTTTTTATTGTTGAACTCATTCATCGTTTTATTGTTTTTATCGAACATCGCCTCACTCGATATTTACGATAAATAAATGATCATAAAAGAACTTTACCAAATCAAAATGTTGAATTAATAAATTCATTCATCAATGAAAGAATAAAACAAGATGAATTTGAAAAATAATCAATCGATCTCTCCCAATAAAAACCCTGTGATCTCCATTCGAAACCTCAATAAATGGTACGGAAACTTTCAGGTTCTACATGATATCAACTTTGATGTTCAAACTGGTGAACATATCGTTATTTGTGGCCCATCCGGATCTGGAAAATCAACGTTAATTCGTTGTATTAATCAATTAGAACAAGCACAAAAAGGTTCGATCCGTATCCATAACGTTGATATCCATACCGCCCCTATACAACAGCAAAAAAATGTTCTCCGTAAGATAGGAATGGTCTTTCAGAACTTTAATTTATTCCCCCACATGAGCGTTATACAAAATTGTATTTTAGCCCCTATGACAGTTCAAGGTCTTTCCAAACAACAAGCAAAAGAACGAGCAATTCATTACTTAACGCATGTCGGTATTGAAAAACACTGTGAAAAATATCCTTTACAACTCTCTGGTGGGCAACAACAGCGTGTTGCGATTGCCCGTGCACTTTGTATGGAACCTGAAGTAATGCTTTTTGACGAACCAACCTCTGCTCTTGATCCAGAAAGTGTAGGAGAAGTTTTGCAAGTAATGGCTCAATTAGCAGATACAGGAATCACAATGCTTTGTGTTACTCATGAAATGGACTTCGCACGGAAAGTCTCAGAAAGAATACTCTTTCTAGAAAACGGAAAAATTGTTGAAGATACAGCATCTGAAAAATTTTTTACCAATCCTAAAAGCCAACGTGCTTGTGAATTTCTTGCTAAAATTAAATATTAATCATTAAAATATTGCTTTATTTATACAATTTTATTCCTACTTTTTAAAAGAGTGATAATTGTTTGTGCGCCAACAACCCCCGATGGTACTTCAGTTTTCATTTTCTGTTCTACCATCTCAAAGGAATCAAGTTGTGCCTGTCGCAATAAAGGATTAGCCAAAAGTTGTTCTACCTGTCTTGCTAACATGCCAGGACGGATTAATTCATTCAAATATTCCGAAACAATAGGCTTATCAGCAATAATATTCGGAAGAGCAGCGCTCCATAACATCATTTTAGGAAAAATGAATAATTTAGAAAAATAATCAAGTTTATAGCAAAGAACCATAGGAACTTTTGCTAAGGCTAATTCAAGTGAAACAGTTCCATGTGCAGCAAGAGCAACATCTGCTTGTGCAAAAGCACGCCATTTTTCATCTTCACCAACTACAATTTCTATCTTGCTTTTCCAGCCCTGCACAAAGTCCCGGATTCTATCTACCAAATGAGGTAAGGTTGGTAAAATAATACGTAAATGAGGAATACGTTGTACAAGAATCTCTACTGTTTCTCGAAAAATAGGCATTAAAGAACGAATCTCTAAATTGCGCGATCCTGGCAAAATAACTAATGTAGGCGATAATACTTGTGTATCGATCAAATTTCTTTGTTCTAATTGGCTTTTTTTTTCTGACTGAACTCTCAAAAGGGGAGGATATGTCAAAAGACGATGTCCAACATAGGTCGTAGCAGGGCCTCCCAAATCTTGCATAATCTTTTCTTCAAAAGGAAAAACCGCTAAAACATGATCAACAAATCCACACATAGCTTTTGCACGCTCTGGCCTCCATGCCCAAACGGTTGGTGCAATATATTTAATGATAGGAATAGAAGGCGCTAAAGCACGTACCTTTTTTGCAATACGATGCGTGAAATCAGGACTATCAATAATAATTAAACAATCAGGTTGTTCTTGTGCAATAAATTTGGATAAATTGCGAATGTGTAGCAACAACAACGGTAGTTTTTTCAACACCTCCTTTAAACCTATTAAAGCAATATCATGGGAATCAAAAAAGCTTTTTAAGCCTAATGCCTTTAAATGACTCCCTCCAACACCAATCAAATGAATATTGCATCCTATCTGTTGTGATAAACAAGAAATTAGATCGGCCCCAAGTAAATCACCAGATTCCTCACCTGAAACCACTGCAATCTTTAAGAAACAATTATTCATGACCAAACTTCTCAAATGTCTCTATAAATAGAGAATATTTGTTGGCTTTTTCTATTGTTGTTTTCACTGATAATATTAGACTTCTATTTGCCTCCACCGCAACACCAGATAAACCACTCTTTGCAATATTCATTATTGTCGCGGGACCAATTGATGGCAAATCAACGCGATTATCCTGTTGTGGTTTTGCACATTTTACAAGAACACCACCCTTAGAGGGAATTTGCCCTCTTTCTCGCATTTCACAAACACGCCACAACATATTATCAGTTCCCTCAGCGCCCTCCAAAGCAACCACCCTTCCCTGAACAACAACAACGGCTTGTCCAATATCCAATTGACCTAAAAGTTTTGCTGCTTCTGCTGCTAAAAAAATATCTTTTTTCTCTTTTGGCGTAGCACGCCGTATTGTTAAATTAAATGCTATGGGAGCTAAAAGATCTGGTACTATTTCATGGGCACCGATAACACAAAAACCATGCGCTTCAATAATCCGTATAAAAGCTTTTAATAACGCATCATCTCCCTTCCTCAAAGCTCCGATTAACTTAGGCAGAGCTAAAAATGTTGTCCAGTCCAGTCGCAATTGTTTAAGAAGTGGTCGCTTTTTCACACCACCTGCCAAAACAACATTATAAACTCCAACCTCTTTTAAGATTTTAACGAGTTGTGCTAACTCTACAATTGATAGCTCGCAATGCTCATAACGATAAAGAATAGAATCTGCTTCACCACGCAAAAGTACAAGAAAAGGATTTTGCCCATTCTTCTCAAGAACCTGCGCAACAGTAATCGGTAGAACACCATTTCCTGCTATAACGGCAGTACGGCCGGAAAGAAAATTTCTGGCACCGTAAATAGGCATTTTTAATCCTTATGTTCTTTTATTCTATTATCTTCAAATTTTGGTGTACAATAAAAACGCTTTCCTTCTTCTTTAATAAAATTAACAACTTCAGAAACAGACTGAGAAGAAGAATAAAAAGAAGCAACATCACTAACACGCTCTTTAAATGGTTTGCTATGATCAAAAAGCATCGCAACCGCATGACGTAGTGCGTGAATATCCTGACGCCCAAGGCCTGCACGCTTCATGCCAATAATATTAAGTCCGGCAAGTTTTGCCTGCACACCAACAGCTGTTCCATAAGGAATCAGATCACCAACTAGTGCAGATACACCGCCAATAAATGCATGATGTCCAACACGAACAAATTGATGAACAGCAGCTCCACCCCCGATAATCACATAATCACCAACAGTAACATGACCAGCAATCATTACGTTATTGGCAAATGTTACATGATTGCCTACATGACAATCGTGAGCGATATGCGCATAACAAAAAAATTGGCAATTATCACCAACAACTGTCATTCCTACACTCGAATCGGAACCCCTATGCATTGTTACACCTTCACGAATCGTACAATTCTTACCAATAAAAAGAGTCGTAGCCCCTCCTTTATGTTTATTATTTTGCGGTTCAGCGCCCAAAACTGCATGAGAAAATACTTTACTCTTAGCTCCTAAAGTCGTCTTTCCCATTATTACAACATGACTTGTCAAACTACATTCATCACCAATAACAGCCTCTGAACTAATATGGCAAAACGGCCCAACGCATACATTCTCACCAAGCTGCGCTCCCTTCTCCACAAGAGCAGTTGGATGGATTTTCGTACCGGACATTTTTAAATTCCTATCAAATATCGTTTATTCTTTTTCAACAATCATCGCAGCAATTTCTGCTTCAGCGACGCGGACATCTTCTACTTTTGCAACACATGAAAAACGTCTCATACCAGATCTTTTTTTCAAAAGCTGAACATGAATCTTGAGCTGATCACCAGGCATAACCGGCTTACGAAATTTCGCATTATCAACCGTCATAAGGTAAACTAAATTTGTTTGCTTATTGCCTAAATTTAAAAGTGCTATTGCTCCTGCCGTTTGTGCCATAGCTTCTAAAATCAAAACTCCAGGCATAACAGGCTTTGAGGGAAAATGTCCTGTAAAATGTGGCTCGTTAATCGTTATATTTTTAATACCAATCGCTTCTTGTTCACCATCAATATCAACGATACGATCAATTAATAAAAATGGATAACGGTGCGGTAATATTGATAATAGTTTTTCAATATCGACAGCCTCTAAGTTTTTAGTTTTTTCACTGCTGATCATATCAGCGTTTCTCCTTTTTAACTTTTCCCATACTGCGCAACGCCGCTACTTCACGAAACCATTGTTTAAATGGTCGCGCTGGACTACCTCCCCATTTTTCGCCATCCGGAATGTCATTCATAACACCACTACGAGCAGCAATCTGAACAGATTTACCTATTATGATGTGATCAGCTACTCCCACACTTCCACCAAGCTGAGACATATCCCCTATAGATGTACTTCCCGCAATGCCACATTGAGCGGCAATAAGACAATAGCGACCAATTTTTACATTGTGGGCAATTTGTACAAGATTATCAATCTTGCTTCCTTCACCAATAACAGTATCTTGAAATGTTCCACGATCAATTGTCGTGTTCGCACCAACTTCTACACCATCCTCAATAATAACGCGACCAAGCTGTGGAATTTTCTCGATTCCAGAAACGCCCCCAACATAACCAAAACCATCTTGTCCAATGCAAACACCAGGATAAAGCTGAACTTTATCACCTATTATAGAACACTGAACTGTTACCTTAGGAGCAATATAGCAGTCACATCCAATACGGCAATTTTCACCGATAACAGCTGTGGATGAGATAAGAGTTCCTGCACCAATCTCAACATTTTTACCAATAACAGCTCCCGCTTCAATACACACATCATGCGCCAACTTAGCCGTTGGATGAATATGCGCATGCGATGAAATCCCCTTCTGCCCCAACCAAGGTATTGGCTTAACAGAATCTGGAAACAAAATACGACCAATCTGAGCAAAGTCACGCTGTGGTGTGGATGTCACCAAAATTGCCATAGTTTCGGGAACTTTAAAAACAATCTCATTCGTACACAAAACAGCAACAGCAGAACTATCCAGCAAAGCATCAGAAAACTTCCGATGCTCTACAAAAACAAGCGAACCCTCCACAGCACTCTCAAGTGAAGAAAGAGTATTGATAACTTTATGAGAAAACTCTGGATTAAGAAGCTTTGCACCCGTCAACTCAGCAGCATTTGCAACTGTCAATCGTCGGGACGGCGTAAAAAAAAATGTATCCGCCATCAAAACACTTTCTCTCCCAGCTTAAGCTATTCTCTTCAAGTTTTTCCTTCTTAAAATCGCTCAAATCAGAACTTTGTAGAAATACCAAAGTTTAATTGCTGCACACGATCCCCCTCCTGCTTCATTATTGGCCAAGCATAATCAAAACGCAAAGGACCAAACGGAGAATCCCACATCAAACTCACACCTGCAGATGAGCGCCAAGCACTTTTGGTATTGGTAACAGGCGGCTCACCTTTAAAAACTGCCTTATAATTATTACCATAAAGCGTGGCAATATCCGCAAATAAAGCACCGCGCAACCCAAATCCTTCAGGCACAACAGGAATAGGAAACTGTACTTCAGCAGTCGCATTCATATATGTTGTTCCCCCTAAGAAATAAACTTCACCCTTATTGGAAACCTGACGTGGGCCTATCCCATTATATTTGAACCCTCTGATTATATCAGTATTCGCCTTAAACATATCGAAAATACGAACACCATCTCGGCCCATTCCGTGGATATAACCACCCCCAAAGGAAAGCAAACCAACGATATCCTTCTGGTCAGAAAGAGTCTTGTACATCATCGCCTTACCCGTGGTCTTCAAGAACTTTGCACTCCCACCAAGCCCTGCATATTCCTGAAGCAGATGCACATACCACCCATCATGGGGGGATCTCATATCATCAATCGTATTATAGGTGAAACCATAACTAATTGATGAACGTTTCCAAGGGCTGTGTTTTGCAGCTTGAACAATCGCACCAGAATATTTCCCATATAATTCTATTATGTCACTCTCTTTGTCAAAATCATACTCTCCGCCAAAATCATATTCTTCCTGCACATAAGAATAAGCTACATTAGCAGATAATTGATTATTAATAGGTAACGAAAACCGCAGTGATCCACCTGTCTGCCGTACATCATAGGCTTTATCAGCACGATAAGTACTACGAAAAACATCAACGCCAGCAGATAAACGATACCCTAAGAAATAAGGATCAACAAATGATAAATTATAATTACGAGATTTTTCTTGCCCCGCACCTAATCCTAAACGAACATATTGACCACGTCCCCCAAGATTACGTTCAGTAACAGAAACTTCAAGTGACATACCAGGACTTGTTCCCCCCGTTGTATACCCCCCTGAAAGAGAGAGATCTCCTGTTGAAGCTTCAACGACATCTATCACCAAAACAACTTGGTCAGATTGCTCGGTAGGAACCATTGAAATATTAACGGCTTTGAAAAAACCTAAACTTTCTAAACGGCGTTTTGCCCGCTGTAATAAAGTTTGATTGTAGGCATCTCCTTCATTCAAATCAATCTCACGACGAATGACATAATCACGCGTTTTCTCATTACCACGTATATCAATACGCTGAATATAAGCACGTGTACCCTGTTCAATATTATATAAAATTGAAATTGTATGATTTGCTAAATTACGATTTCCCCGCGGTTCAACTTTAGCAAAAGCATACCCCGAATCAGCAACTTTGTTATTAATAGTTGCAACAGACTGTTCAATATCTTCTGCACTATAAACATTACCTGGCTGGGTTTTAAGCATCCTTTTTACAGATTGAACGTCAATTCCATCAACATCACTTTCAACTTGAATATCACTAATTTTATAACGCGCCCCTTCATCAAGAACAAAAGAAATTTTATACGTATTGCTTGCTGCATCAAAAGTTGCTTTAGAAGAGACTACACGAAAATCTGCATAACCACGGTTATAATAAAAGCGACGTAAAGCTTCTTCATCAACAGCGAGGCGCTCTTCACTATAAACATCACCTCCCAACAACTTCGAAAAAATTCCTGAAGTTTTTGTTGAAATCACATCACGCAAACGGCGACTTCCAAAGACATTATTGCCCTTAAAAGTGATATCACCAATCTTTGTTTTTTTCCCTTCAACGACATTAAATACCACATTAACCCGCCCTTTTCCAAGGTTAATCGTTTGAACGTTAACAGTGATATTATTACGACCAAGAGTTTTATAAGCCTCACGAATTGTATTTATATCAGCAGAAAGCTTAGCAGAATTAAAAGGCTCATTTGGTTTTAAAGAAATAAACCGCTTAAGATCTGGGTCTTTAAAAGATTTATTTCCTTGAAACAATATTTGATTGACAACCTCATATTCTTTTACGAATACAACCAATTTATCACCCACCGGATTTATTTTAACATCATAAAATAAACCCAATTCGAAAAGGTTCTTCACAGCACTATCAACATCACCACTGGAAACACCTTGCCCAACCTTAATCCCCATATTGTCTCGAATCGCCTGAGAACTTACAAACTTATTCCCACGAACCTCAATAGAGCGGACTACAGACGCTTGTATTTCTCCGACCGCAGCAATTGACATAAAAACCGTTGCAGGGGCAATCATCCCCATCTTTAACACCAATACAGATGCTGCATTTAAAAACTTTGAATTCGTAGTCATTGGCTTTTTTACCTTACTCTCGTTCCTTGGACATGATGCCTTAAAAAGCTAACTGCCATAACAACCTTTTTACAGCGAGACTTTTCATTCCTTAATTACTCATTATAATGTACAACGCCACAACATTTTGTAGACATGGTAAACAACCTTCAATTTGTTTTTGCTATTATTACTTAATTTATAAAGCATTTTCCATAATTTAATTAGCTAAACCAACAAAAATAATCATTAAAAAAGACAAAGATCATAAAAAGGAGAAGAATGGAAAAACCTAAACGAAAAAAGATTCCCTGAATTTTAGCAGATATTTTCCTCCCAGTAATGACCTCAATGACATGCAATAAAAGATGCCCACCGTCAAGCGGTAGAATCGGAAAAAGGTTAATAAGCCCAACACTTATTGAAAGAAAAGCTGCCAAATTCAACAAAGAGATAAAACCTGTCTCGCTCACTTTCCAAGCAATTTTAACGGTTTTAGAAGGTCCACTTAGCCGACAATGATCCTCTTTGCCTCCTATTAAACGACTCATAAAAAGAACAGTTTGAGTGGCGATAAACACAGTACGATCTGACGCTTTTCTTACAGCTGTTACAAAACCATAGCGAATATGTTTTATATAAGTTGGATCTAAATGTGCAGGATTATTTAAATCAACAGGAACACCTACACCTATCATAGCACTTCGTGTTCGATTACCAAATCCATCATCTCGCTCAACGACTTTTGGGGTAATCATCGTTGTAAAGACTCGCCCCATGCGTTCTATTTTAAACTCTATGGGTTCTCTTCCGTGAAAAGCTACATAATTCATCAAATCTTCAAAGCTTTCAACCCGTCGTCCATCCATTTCAACAAAACGATCACCTAATTCCAAACCGGATTGAAGAGCAGGGCTATCTTTTACCAAAGAACCAACAACGGGCTCAATGGCTACACGACCATAGATAAAGAAAAAAAATGTTAGAATAACAACAGTAAAAAGAGCATTGAAGAAAGGACCGGCAAAAACAGTTGCTGCTTTTTTCCAAGCATGCGCACTAGCAAATGAACCATCAACAATCAGAGATGATTGGGATGATTCCGTATCGATTTTTTCCTCATCCCCAACAAATTTTACATAACCTCCTAAGGGGATAAGTGCTAAACGCCACTTCGTGCCATGCTTATCTGTATAACTCGCTATTTCTGGTCCAAATCCAAGCGAAAAAATTAACGCCTTAATACCACACAACCGACCAATGAGATAGTGCCCAAATTCGTGCACAAAAATGATAATCATAATGATGAAAAGAATACTCAAACTTCTTAAAAGAAAATCACCCATAGTGACGATATGATTTAAAAACTCCAAACTATCTTCTCCCAATTAGATCATACTAAAAAGATTAAAAGGCGCATCCATATCAGACATAAATGAACCAATTAAATAAAGAAGAAAAGCTGCCCCTACCAATCCATCTATACGATCCATAAAACCACCATGTCCAGGCAATAAAGAACTAGAATCTTTAACAGAAAACCGTCTTTTGAGCCATGATTGCCCTAAATCACTCAATTGTGAAACAATTGACAAAACAAGTGTAAGGAGTGGCACAAAAAAACTGGCTAAATTTATATCAAAAAATCCAAAAGCAACCCATATACCACCGAAAACTCCGACAAATGTACCACCAAGTGCTCCTGACCATGTTTTATTAGGAGAAAATTGTGGTGCTAATTTAGGGCCCCCTAATGCACGTCCGATAAAATAACCACCAATATCTGTTCCCCACACTATCGTAAATAAGAAAATAACAACTTGGAACCCCAACAGTTCATGATCCCGTAGAAAGCATAAAGCAACAACAGGAAAAGAGGCATATAAAAAACCACAAAAAACCCAACCACTCTTTTTTATAGATATAATAGCTAACACTGTAGCTAAAACGATTAAAACACAAAAAATCAATGAAGCAGATACACTCAACACTAAAAAAAAGCCAAAGATTAAATAAAAGATACTTGCTAATATTTTTTGTAAAATACACCATTTCTCTTTAGTAATACTCATCCACTCATAAAGAACAAAACCGCCAATACACCATACAAATAAAAAAAAGAAGTTTCCTCCCAACCATGTTAGATACAACGCAATAATGCCAAAAACAAAAGCTGTCAGAATACGATAAACCAAATTAGACAAAACAACATCCAAACAATAAAAATAGAAAATACAAGCTCTAAAATTAACGCAAGAAAAACTCCCCTACGCAGTATTTTTATCTCATACTTGTATAATTTCTCTTATAATTTATCATAAATAATTCAGTCTACTAAGATAGCGCTTATGAAACTAATAATCAATGAAAACAGCTTCAAAAATCTCCGTCAAAATTATAAAATATTTTTTTAATATTTTCTCAAATATAAAATAAAAAAGCAGTTACCTCTGCCCCATACAAATTAACTAATATAGGTTTCGTATAAAAATACTTTTCTATCAACTATTCGTCATTAAAAAACGAATTACGCCACATAACATCTGCTTGATCAATTATACTCACATGTTTTATAATGAGAAATAAGAGAAAGGTTGGGCTTGTTTTTTTCATTATATTCTTTCCCCAACCTTCATCTTAGAATATTTGAATAATTTCTAATAATGCTTTCATTATGCATTTTAACAAAGACGTGTTCAACTAAAAAACCGCACCATGCTGTTAAATAGTGTCTCCCACCAAAGGGCATGATTTACCACGCAGACTAAAAAATAAAAACATCTGCCCTTTCAAATCAGTCTCTCCCATATCAAAATGATAGAATACCTTCCTGCATAACACCTTGCTACCACAGAGCACACCACGCCCTACAATTATCCCTAGAAACAATTTACAGGCTGGGAATATAACATCCTTTTTCTAGCGACAAAATCGTCTTAAACGTGCATAATTTCAGATTCTTTTACGGCTAAAATTTTATCAATATCAGCAATAGTTTCATCTGTGAGTTTTTGAACTTTCTCAGACAAACTATGGGCTTCATCTTGTCCAATTTCACCATCTTTTTCTAACTTTTTCAAATTGTCCAGACCATCCCGACGAACATGACGTGTAGCAACACGCGCTTGCTCTGCATAGTGATGCGCAATTTTTACAAGTTCTTTACGGCGCTCTTCATTCAACTCAGGCAAAGGAATACGTAAATTCGTACCATCAGTTATGGGATTTAAACCAAGACCAGAATCGCGAATAGCGCGCTCTACAGCTCCGACCATCGTTTTATCCCATACAGAAACAGAAAGCATCCGAGGTTCAGGAACAGAAATATTAGCAACTTGATTTATATGCACAACAGAACCATAAGATTCAACGGTCAACGGTTCTAATAAACTGGCCGATGCACGTCCAGTCCGCAAACCACCTAATTCATGTTTAAAAGCCGTAATAGCACCATCCATGCGACGTTTCAGATCATCCATAATTGATGTAACATTCATATTTCTGTCTCCTTCAATTGTTCTTTGAAGCTTACCCTTATTCCGATACTATTGTAAAGCGTCCTGTTCCATTCAAAACCTTAGCCAAACCGCCTTTTTCATGAATGGAGTACACAATAATCGGTACATTGTTCTCACGTGCTAAAGTGACCGCCGTTGAATCCATAACAGATAATCCCCATTGCAAAACTTCAACATGTGTTAATTGGTCAAAACGCTTAGCCGTAGGGTCTATTTTTGGATCTGCTGAATAAATACCATCAACTTGTGTTCCTTTAAGAAGGACATCCGCACCAATTTCTGCTGCACGTAAAGTGGCAGCAGAATCAGTGGTAAAAAATGGATTTCCTGTACCCCCTGCAAAAATAACAACTTTTCCCTGATTCATATAAGCTATTGCTTTACGTTGCGAGAAACTTTCACAAATTTGTGGCATAGCAATCGCAGAGAGCACAACCGTTTCAACGCCTAATTTTGTCAATGATGTTCGCAATGCTAAAGAGTTAATAGCCGTTGCAAGCATTCCCATATGATCACCTGTCACTCGCTCTCCACCATGCGAAGCAACAGCAACGCCACGAAAAATATTTCCCCCACCTATCACAACCGCAACCTCTATCCCCATTGCGCGCACTTCTGCAATATCAGCGGCAATACGGTCTACAACAGAAACATCAATGCCAAAATTCTGCCCTCCCATAAGAGCTTCACCAGAAGCCTTTAAAAGAATACGTTTATACGGAAGTGCTAATGCCATTAATAATCTCCCCAAAAGCCCATTTACTTTTTGCTTTTGACATCACGAAGGGCACCACTTTTTTCACGTGACGCCCTCTCAACAATTACACTGTTCCCCTCAGAGATTCTACAACCAATGATATGACTTTAAATCTCTGATCAAGAGTTTGCAATAACTAGCCTTTTACAGCAGCAGCAACCTCTGCAGCAAAATCAGACTCCTCTTTTTCTACACCTTCACCTAGTGCAAAACGAATAAAGCCTGTGATTTTTGCTGGTGCACCAATTGATTTCTCAGCGTCCTTTAAAGCTGCCTCAACAGTCATATCAGGATTCATAACAAAAGCCTGTGAAAGCAAAACAACCTCTTCAAAAAATTTACGCATACGCCCTTCTACCATTTTTTCAATGATATTTTCAGGCTTTCCAGACTGACGTGCTTGATCTGAAAAAATTGCTTTTTCACGTTCAACAGCAGAAGCATCAACACCTTGTGCTGTAAGTGCTAATGGATTGGTTGCCGCAATATGCATCGCGACCTGCCGACCAAAAGCAAGAGCAGCCTCTTTATTTCCTGTTGTTTCAATCGCAACCAAAACACCAAGTTTTCCAAGCCCATCAGCCACACTATTGTGTATATAAGTCGCAACAACACCATTCTCAACAGACAATTTAGCGGAACGACGAAATGTCATATTTTCGCCAATTGTGCCAATTGCATCTTTAATTGTAAGCTCTACAGTCTTCTCAGAACCTGGATAAAGAGAAACAGAAACAGATTCAACATCCCCTGACGTATCTAAGGCAGCAGTTGCTACTTTACGCACGATGTCTTGGAATCCATCATTGCGTGCAACAAAATCTGTTTCAGAATTAATCTCAACCAAAACTGCATGTGAATCTTTTGATACGACTCCGATTAATCCCTCAGCTGCTGTACGACCAGCCTTTTTATCTGCTTTAGCTATTCCTTTTTTACGAAGCCAATCAACAGCAGCTTCCATATCACCATTGGTCTCTGCTAGGGCGGCTTTACAGTCCATCATACCAGCGCCAGATAGTTCTCGAAGTTCTTTTACTTGTGCAGCAGTAATGCTCATATTTGCCTCTTTATTTTGTAACAGTGAAAGCGTGCAAAATCCCTCTGCACGCCTATAACTTCTTCTTTAGACAATAAAAGTACCTTAATTAGGCATTTTATATTATTCAGAAACCTCTGAAACTGCATTTTCTTCCAAAATAGGCTCCACAGGTGCATCAACTTGAGCTCCTAAATCGATACCCATTGCTCCTTGCTGGCGTGCAATACCATCAAGAGCAGCACGGGCAAAAAGATCGCAATAAAGAGAAATTGCACGTGAAGCATCGTCATTACCTGGTATTGGATGTGTCACGTCATCGGGATCACAATTGGTATCAATAATAGCAATTACAGGAATACCCAAACGCTTTGCTTCTTGGAGTGCAATATTTTCTTTATTTGTATCGATAACAAATATAAGATCTGGAACAGAACCCATATCTTTAATACCACCAAGCGCACGATTAAGCTTTTCACGATCACGTTCGAGATTTAAACGTTCTTTTTTGGTAAAGCCTTGTGCTTCAGCGGCAAGAATTTTGTCAAGCTTACGCAAACGATGTATTGAATTGGAAATCGTTTTCCAATTCGTGAGCATGCCACCAAGCCAACGCGCATTAACGTAATATTGGGCAGAACGATTGGCCGCATCAGCGATAATGTCAGATGCTTGTCGTTTCGTACCAACAAAGAGAATACGACCACCACGCGCTACAGTATCTGAAACAAGTTTAAGTGCTTGATGTAAAAGTGGAACGGTCTGAGCAAGGTCAATAATATGGATATTATTACGCTGACCATAAATATAGGGAGTCATTTTGGGATTCCAGCGATGAGTCTGGTGACCAAAATGCACACCGGCTTCTAAAAGCTGGTGCATAGTAAAATCGGGTAGTGCCATAAATCTTATCCTTTCCGGTTCAACCTCCGCGGAAAAAGCAGGAAGACCTGCTACCGGCGGATGCTTGCTAGAAGTTTCTCACAGATCATTTGCAAACACCCAGACTCCGCGTGTGGAATAGCGCAAACATACTAATATTTGATTCTTTTTCAAGTTATTTTCTTTAATCATTTAATATTTGCATTTTCACATTGATTAAGATCTTTTCCAAGTTCCAAGAATTCGAGACTGTTCAATTTTGCACGCACTGAAAAAGTTCCATAATCTATATGAAGATCTCGCATGACACCATTCTCATGTAAGAGAAAACTGCTACGATAAACCGGCAAGCCATCTTTATTTTCTCCATCATCAAAATAAGAAATTGTAACAGGCCAATATTCTTCTTCATCCAATTTTCTTACTTTTTCCGTTTCGCTATCAGATAAAAGCGTTTTCTTTTCCCCTATGACGATACTTTCTTTTATAACTTTATCTGCTTTATTTGTCCCATCAAATACAGTAACATTGTAAAAATGATCTCCTGCTTTTGCATGGCGGATAATATTTTTTAGTTGCATCATTGGAAATTCAGCCATTGCAAGCTTATACTCTTTTCCCTTTGGCTTTTTTAAGGTAACTGTAATACCATCTTGCGTACGCTCCGCAACCCCCTCGGCACGATGCACAACCTCTTCTCCCTCTTGATCTGTAATATTAAAACGAAATGTACGGCTGTCTCCTGTTTCATAACTCGTCGTCTGTTGATCCGTCAAACGTACTGGCATATCTTCAATGTGAACACGGCTAATGAAACGAAAACGTGTGCTATAGCCCTGGCATGCCGAACCAGTGAGCTCGTAAACCATTCGTCCTGACATCGCAGAAATTGTCATTTCATGAGAAACACTATCGAGATGAAAATCATAAATTGCTCGATGAGGCACAATAAAAATGGGCTCTTCAGCTCTCGCAGTACATAAAAAAACAATATATAAAATTATTATAAATAATGATCTAATCATTCCCAACTTCCGAACTTTATCCCCGTTGCATAACATCATACAATAAGGCAAAAAAGGCTAATTTCTCAATTAACCACACATTTTCTTAAATCAAAAAATAGATTATGCAATGAATATATTATAAAGCAGCTATGGAGTTAAAATTATGACCAATATGATTGAAAAAAACTTAGAAAAATTCGGAATCACTCTTCCTGAAGTAATCTCCCCCCTTGCCAATTACATCACCACTTCACAAAGTGGCAATCAACTCTTTATTTCTGGACAACTCCCTCTTATTAATGGAAAACCTATAGCCATCGGTAAAGTTGGTGCAACTGTGAATACCGAACAAGCCCAAAAAGCATCTGAAGCTTGCGCTCTCAATATTCTCGCGCAACTCAAGGCAACTCTGGGTGACTTAAATAAAATAAAACGTGTAGTCAAAATTACTGTTTTTGTGGCTGTAGATTCTCATTTTACCGATATTCCTTTTGTTGCCAATGGAGCTTCTAATTTATTCGTCAATATCCTTGGTGAAATTGGAAAACACGCCCGTTCTGCTATTGGTGTTGCCTCTCTTCCTATGGATGTTCCTGTAGAAGTTGAAGCCATCATAGAAATCTAAACCTTCATTAAGACAGTGCATTATCCTAAATATAACTGAAATCAAAGTACTTCTTTGTCTTACACTCTGATAAACCTTGCATTTTTTCGTTTTTAAATTAGAATCTTAAACTTACGATAAAAGGAAATATTTGTATGAAACAAGCTTATGACAATAATAATATTTTTGCTAAATTGATTCGCAATGAAATCCCTTCTGTTCGTGTCTACGAAGATGATGATGTTATTGGATTTATGGATATCATGCCACAGGCACCAGGTCATACGCTGGTCATTCCTAAAAAAGGCTCTAGAAACTTACTTGATGCAGATCCTGAAACATTATTTCCTGTTATTAAAGCTGTTCAAAAAATTGCAAATGCTGTCAAAAAAGCCTTTCAAGCAGATGGCATAACTGTCATGCAATTTAATGAAGCAGCTAGTCAACAAACCGTCTATCACCTTCATTTTCATATTATACCACGTATGGAGGGAATAGAGCTTACCCCTCATAATGATATGGTAACGCCTCCAGAAATACTTGAAGAGAATGCAAAAAAAATCCGTGCAGCTTTATAACACACTTTTAAGTTGTTGTGCTTTTTTTTCCTACACGTTTTTTTGTAAAGTTTTCCATTTTACTTTTCTTTGAACTTACAGATATATCGGAAGATGAAATTTCTAACTGTAAGCTTTCTTTTTTACCATTTGATTTTTGTGTCAATACGCGAACGGTACCACCATTGCGTAACTTTCCAAATAAAATTTCATCAGCTAATGGCTTTTTAATATATTCTTGTATAACACGCCCTAATGGGCGTGCTCCCATCTGAGAATCATATCCTTTATTAGAAAGCCATAAAGTTGCAGAAGGGCTTAATTCAAAACAAATTCCCCGATCAGCTAATTGTGCTTCAAGCTGAAAAATAAATTTTTGCACTATCTGATTGATGATTAAATGAGATAAAGATGCAAACGGAATAATTGCATCTAACCGATTACGAAATTCTGGTGTAAAGAGTCGATTGATTGCTTCTATATCCTCACCATCACGATGTACTTTCCCAAATCCAATAGCTGATTTTGCCATATCTGAAGCACCAGCATTGGTTGTCATAATCAAAATAACATTGCGGAAATCAATTTTCTTACCATTATGGTCTGTTAATCTACCATAATCCATTACCTGCAATAAAATATTAAATAACTCTGGATGCGCTTTCTCAATCTCATCTAGCAATAGAACTGCGTGAGGTTTCTGATCAACGGCATCTGTAAGGAGACCTCCTTGATCAAACCCTATATAACCTGGAGGTGCTCCGATTAAACGTGCTATCGTATGCCGTTCCATATATTCTGACATATCAAAACGCAATAATTCAATACCTAAAGATGATGCAAGCTGTTTTGCAACTTCAGTTTTTCCTACACCTGTTGGTCCTGAAAATAAATAACTTCCTATTGGTTTATCCGGTTCGCGTAAACCTGCTCGCGCCAATTTTATGGATGAAACTAAGACGGAAATTGCCTGATCTTGACCATAAACGACATGTTTGAGTTCTCTTTCAAGCTTACTCAGTATCTTCTGATCATTCCGGGAAACTGTTTTTGGTGGAATTCTTGCAATTGTAGCAACAGTCGCTTCAATTTCTTTAACACCTATACTCTTCTTGCGTTGTTTTTGTGGCAAAAGCTTTTGCGCTGCTCCACTTTCATCAATAATATCAATTGCTTTGTCAGGTAACCTACGGTCAATTATATAACGTGAAGATAATTCTACAGATGCCTTCATCGCCTGATCTGTATATTTAATCTGATGAAAATCTTCAAAATAAGGCTTCATCCCCTGCAAAATCTTAATCGCATCTGTAACAGAAGGTTCATTAATATCAATCTTCTGAAAACGACGCTCTAAAGCACGATCTTGTTCAAAGAATTTGCGATATTCTCTGTAAGTCGTCGAACCAATACATCGCATAGTTCCAGAAGATAATACAGGTTTCAAAAGATTTGCTGCATCCATATTTCCCCCTAATGTCGCTCCTGCTCCAATTAAGGTATGAATTTCATCAATAAATAAAATAGCATCTGGATATAGCTCAAACTCTTTAATAACTTGCTTTAAGCGTTCTTCAAAATCACCGCGATAACGTGTACCTGCAACAAGTCCCCCCATATCAAGAGAAAATATTGTTGCATTTGATAAAACTTCAGGCACTTGCCCATCAACAATGCGCTTTGCCAATCCCTCAATTATAGCGGTTTTCCCCACTCCAGGATCACCAACCAAAAGCGGATTATTTTTTGACCTTCGACATAAAACCTGAATCATGCGTGAAATTTCTATTTCACGGCCAATTAATAAATCAATTTTTCCATTACGTGCTTTACAATTGAGATCAACACAATAATTCGTTAAAGCACTTGTTCCTCTTTCACCATTATCCGAAATCTGCTGATCTAATTGCTCTTCAAGTCCTTCAAGTAACATGGATAACCCATCATCACGCGTGACACCCTGTGAAATAAAACGTACAGCATCATAGCGTGTCATTCCCATCTCTTGAAGAAAATATGCTGCATGGCTTTCACGTTCAGAAAAAATTGCAACAAGAACATTTGCCCCCGATACTTCATCTTTTCCAGCCGATTGTGCATGAATCACCGCACGTTGGATAACACGCTGGAAAAAAGCTGTAGGCTTTGTATCCTCATCAGCTCTAATCTGTTCATCTAACTCTGAGCGAAGATAATTGGTTAAGCGCTCTCGCAATTCCTCCACATCTACTTGGCAAGCCTGAATAACGGAATTTGCATCGGCATCATCTAACAGCGCAAGTAGAAGATGCTCTAGTGTTGCATATTCATGGCGTGCTTGAGTAGCAATTGTTAATGCACGATGCAAAACCTCTTCAAGACTAGGTGTAAAAGATGGCATAGCTCCTCACTTCCATTCCATTACACATTGTAACGGATGTTCATTTTGACGCGCACATTCCCTCACTTGTAATATTTTCATTTCAGCGACTTCATAAGTATAAGTCCCACATTCTCCTATCCCATTGTGATGAACATTTAACATTATCCGCGTTGCCTCTTCGAAACTTTTTTTAAAAAAGTTCTTCAAAACGAAAACAACAAAATCCATAGGTGTGTAATCATCATTAAGCAAAAAAACGCGACATAATTTAGGTTTTTCAAGTTTTTCTCTAGCCTTAGGCATTATAACCGCACCATGCCTACCTTCATCCCAATTCTTGCCCTTTTCATTATGCATAATACGAGCTATAGAGTTTATTATGAGCATCTGTCCCATTATCGTTTTCCATGCAGCACATTTTTATTAATTTTAAATTCTTTCATAACTATTGCAATACCTGTTTGTATTAGAAAAAAAATTTCCTCTATGGTTAGACTTCAATCGCTCACTCATAAAATAACTTCTGTAAACAAATTAGTAATACCATTCGTCTAAGCTGCATCAATAAATTACAGAAAAGGAAGCTTTATAGAAGTTTTTTAGGATAAATGGAGAAATAGGATACTGCAAGTGTATATTAATTATCAAAAAATTATGCGCTACTGTAAAACAATAGCAATTTCTTTTGTTATGTTAGCTTTTTCTTACTGTTGGGCATCCGCCACACCTCAAGGGGCCTATCCTGATAAGTATGCGGCTATTGTTATAGATGCTACTACGGGAAAAACTCTATTTCAAGCCAATGCAACACTGAAACGTTATCCTGCTTCTTTAACAAAAATGATGACATTGTACCTCCTCTTTGAAGCTATGCAGATGCGTCGTGTGACACCAAATACACCAATTCCTGTTTCACATTATGCAGCAATGCGTCCACCGACAAAAATTGGATTTAAAGCAGGCCAAACAATTTCTGCAGAATCAGCAGCTAAAGCACTCATTACAAGATCCGCAAATGATGTTGCTGCTGCCATTGCAGAATATCTTGGAGGTAGTGAAAAAAAATTCGCTCAAATGATGACAGTAAAAGCCCGTAAACTTGGCATGAAACATACACATTTTGCAAATGCTTCAGGTCTTCCGGATGTGCACAATTATTCTACAGCACGAGATATAGCGACTTTATCATTAGCTTTACGTAAACATTTTCCCAAACAATATAAATTGTTCAAAACAAAAAGTTTTAATTTCCGTGGACATAAAATTAACAGCCACAATAAACTTGTTAAAATAATGAAAGGTGTCGATGGAATTAAAACAGGCTACACACAAATGTCAGGTTCTAATTTAGCAACTTCGATGCGTCTTGAGGGGCGCTCTATTGTCGCTGTTGTTATGGGAGGTAAATCATCTACTGCACGTGACGAGCATATGGCTAGCTTATTGAATCAATATTTGCCCAAAGCAAGCCAAATGAAAAGTGGTGAACGTTTAATAGCTTCTGTACGCTATCACTTACCTACTGGGGCCAATACTCCTATACCGACCATTAAAGCAGATTCAAGTAATTTTGACGATGAAATTTCGACTATGTTGACAGCATTTGCAGAACAACCTAAAAACTCCAATATCGCAATAACGGCTGTAAATAAGGTAATTATACCAATACCGAATCCTCAAAAAACTATACCAGCTGAGACTCATAAAATTGTAACAGTCTCTTTGTCCGAAAATGCCGGATGGGCTATCCAAATTGGTTCTCTTCCTAGTGAAGAACAAGCAAAAACTCTACTTTTAAAAGCAAAAAATATAGCTTTTTCTACTTTAAAGCATGCATCTTCACACATGCAACTGTTTGAAAAAAGTGGGCGGCGTTATTACCGAGCGCGCTTTACAGGGTTTCAATCAAAAAAAGCTGCATTTGATGCTTGCTCTACATTAAAGAAAGCAAATTTTAACTGCTATACTGTAGCCTACTAAAAATTTTTGAATTCTGCGTTAAGGATAGTATTATGACAGATAATGCTTTTGCTTCATTCCATAAAAAAGAAATTTTATTGAAGCAATCATCCCTCCTTTCATTGCGTTCTCTTCACGATGCTGCCGCAAAACTTACTGGTTTAAAATATAATTCGACAGCATTAGATACACAGTCTCTTGTTAACCTTCTCATTTGCCAAACAATGCGTAACCGTCGTCTCATAATGCCTCCTGTACGCATTCATTTACGCGTTGCGAGCCAAACTGGTAATGTGCCTATTAAAATCCGTTTAGGAGCAACAAATATTTAATTCTACAGACCCTCTCTAAAAAATTATTTTATTATTAACCATTATCTACAGCCTTAGAAAACCTTTTGATAAACATACTTTTTTCTTAAATTGTTGAATTTTTCTGACAGCTTTTCCAACTATCCAATATCTCCAAGCTTTTAATAAAAACATTGTTAAGGACATAAAAATACCCAATATTTTTCCACTTTTTGGATTTAATATAAAAAATTGTCCTTGATATCTTTCTGGAAAAAATGAATAGCTTCATTAGATGAAAGCTTATCATTTGATGGGATTATTGTAAAAGTTCAATAAAGAAAATCTCTCTTAATAACACTCCCCATACAACATAAACGCTGTAAAAAAACAATCTCACTCCTCTTACTTGTATTTATGTCAAAAGGCACAGAAAATTGGAAAATACAAATACTATCGATGAAAAAACGTAAACAAATTATCAGATTAAATATTATAATAACGATTTCCATAAGATTTTAATTTATAATTATAATTTATTTTTTGCATATTGAATAAGAGATTTTCGTAAAATGCTCTTATTTTACTTCTTATATTGAATCAGTCAAAATCGCTCGCTTGCTCATCACGAGAAAAATTGGCATATAAACTATTTAAAAAGGGAATCAAAATATCTCTTATGAATCATTTCAAGTACTAGGATCTTTTGTAACATTGAAAGTTGAAAAAAAGGATGATAGTGCTGGTTTTCTCTCTTTATAAATAAAAATGCTAATACTCTATAGATTTTATACCATCCATGGAAAACTTACATTATATTATTCATATGCAAGATACTGATTTATAAAGATAATTAATTATTTTGCATGTTAGATGAGAATCTCGAATATCGTAAGATTATCTCATTAAAAATCTGTTTATGTTGAATCAATCAAAACCGTCTCTTGCATGTTATGAGCGAGATTAGTGTGTAGCGTGAAACTGTACCAAAAAGACTAAAAATGCCTATAATGAACCGTTTCAAATGCCAAGAGCTTTGTCCCTGTACAGAGGGGCGGCTCTGGCAAAGTGTGCAACCATGCCAGCGTACTCTTTTTATTAAGCATAAAGATGGGGACAGCTCAATGGATTTACCGTTATATCATTCACAGGTGCCATCGTGAAATGAGCTTGGGAGCGTTGAGAGATATTTTTTTAAAACGAACTCACGAACGCGTAACACGATAATGTTCTATTGTGTGCATTCTATTCTCATGAGAATTTTTATAAATATTTCTTAATGTATACGTTATTATTTATTTTAATTTTTTTGTCGGTAAAAAATTTATAAATAAAAAGATATTTCCAATATATCTCTTAATTATTGTAAATTAGTGTTTTTTTTCAAGGCATTTTTTACCATACTAGGTAGAAAAAACTTCACTTTTAAAAAATTAAAGTCTTTAAAACTCTACTCTCTTCATCATAATTATTCAGATTTAAAACAAATTTTCCTTGGATACTCAGGCATAATCTTCCATTACTTAAAAGATATATGGCTATGGAAACTTTTTAAAGCCATAAAACCCAGCTAAAAATAATGGCAGATTGATCACTAACTTTACTTTACGCTTTCTTATTTTTTCCAAATTACACTTTTTCCCCACTTTAGAGACAAATCAAACAGATGCACAACACTCTCCCCTCCAAGCTTGCATGCAACACCTATTATTCGTTAAGAAAACACTGAATGATCTCAGATTTATTTCAAACTACTGCTGCATTAAAGTGGAATTTTAATTTAAAGGAACAAAAAACATAAGCTTTATTAGGAAATACGATCTCTCTCCAAAAAGTCCAGTTATGGATTGAAAAATGTTCCAGCTCTTAACAAGATATCGCATTGACTGCAAGACCACCTTTACTTGTCTCTTTATAGCGTTCACTCATATCATAACCAGTCTGGCGCATTGTTTCTATACAAGCATCAAGAGAAACAAAATGATCTCCATTACCATATAATGCAAGAGAAGAAGCCGTTACCGCCTTAACAGCTCCCATTGCATTACGCTCAATACAAGGCACTTGTACAAGACCTGCAACAGGATCACATGTCATTCCCAAGTGATGTTCAAGCGCAATTTCTGCCGCATTTTCAATTTGAGCTGGTGTTCCACCTAACGCTGCGGTCAACCCTGCTGCGGCCATTGAAGATGCCGTTCCAACTTCACCTTGACACCCAACTTCTGCACCAGAAATAGAGGCATTATGTTTGATAACACCGCCTATAGCTGCTGCCGTTAATAGAAAATTATGTATTCCCTCTCGATCTGAATCATCATTAAACTGAAGATAATAACGCAAAACGGCTGGGACGATACCGGCTGCTCCATTTGTTGGTGCTGTAACAATACGACCACCTGCTGCATTTTCTTCATTGACTGCTATAGCATATACCGAAAGCCAATCATTTGCAAAAAGTGGATAATTGCAATTTTTCTTTTGATTTTCCAAAAGTGTATCATGCAGTTTTTTAGCACGCCTTGGAATACGTAATCCACCAGGCAACTCACCTTCTTGTGAAAGACCTCTATTAATGCAATTTGTCATCGCTGAAAAAATTTCATCAAGCCCAGCATCAAGAGAAGAACGCTCTATTTTTATTTCTTCATTTAAGCGTTTCATTTCAGCAATTGAAAATCCTGATTTTTCTGCCATTGATAACATTGTACGAGCAGAATCAAATGGATATGGCACCTCAGACACTTCTGATTCTATATTACCATTCATGTGTCTTAATTCATCCTCAGTTACAACAAAGCCACCACCAATAGAATAATAAATCTGCCGCAAAAGAACATTCCCATCAGTATCAAGCCCTTCAAATGCTAGTCCATTCGTATGACCAGGGAGAATTTCCTTTCGTTCAAAAATAAGATCACGTTGCAAATCAAACTGATAAACGGGATGGCCTTCTGGTTGCACTTTTTTTTCACGTATAACTTTTTCTAACAAAAACCCCATGCTATCAGGATCAACAGTAGAAGCTTTTTCTCCTAAAAGTCCTAATATGATAGCTCTATCTGTCGCATGACCAATACCTGTGAAAGCTAAAGAACCATAAAGATAAACACGTATACGAGAAACTTGGTTATCAGATAACTGAGAAAAATCTCGTATCCTTTGCAAAAACATATTAGCCGCTGTCATCGGCCCCATCGTATGTGAGCTAGAAGGACCAATACCAATTTTAAAAAGTTCAAAAACAGATAAAAACACGAACCACCTCAAAACTCCAATATGGTCTGAGTATACGCTTTTCTATAACGTTTGTCCTGTTTAAAATCAAATTGCGAGATAGAGTAAAAAAATGATAGCAATAAACACGAATGTTGCTCGTCTTGCTACCACCCAACACCCTCTTTCTATAGTGCTTTCCATTAGCCAACCTTCAAAACGAACAATGCCCTTAGAGTCATCACTCTCTTAATGTTTCGAACGTAGTAAAATAAGTGTTAATATGCAACATCATAATTTAATAAGAATGAAAAAATTCTACCAAGCATATTTTTCATAATGCACCAAGTTCTTCAAAGTATATGCTTAATGATATAAAATATTTTATGGACATGCTTCGATGAAACGTACAAAGTTTTCTAACGGTTCTCGTTCTGTCTCAAAATTGTTTTCTGGAGCACTCATATCGCGATAACCAAGTGCCATACCACAGATAATATTCCGATCAGAAGGTACAGATAAAAGCGTACGAATTTGTTTATGATAATCAGCAAAAGCTGCTTGGGGACAGGTATCCAATCCAAATCCACGTGCTGCTAACATAATGGTCTGCATAAACATACCCAAATCAAGCCAACTCCCTATTTCCATGTCGTGATCCATTGTAAATAAGAGTCCTACAGGTGCATCAAAAAATAAAAAATTTCGTGCTTTTTGATGAAGCATTTTTTCTTCATCTCCTTTTTGAATTCCAAGACTCTGATAAAGATCCAAACCAACTTTTCGACGCCTTGAAATATAAGGCTCACGCCACTGACGTGGATAATAACTATATTCACGCTCTCCTTTTACACCTGAAAGCACAAGTTGTGAAAGCTCTTGCCCTACTTTCTGTAATACACTTCCTGTAAGCACAATCACTTGCCATGGCTGAATATTTGTTCCAGATGGTGCACGTGCTGCAAGTTTTAAGATTTCTTTGATTGTTTCCAAACTAACTGGCTGATCAGTAAAAGCGCGAATTGACTTTCGTGACAATATAGATTGAAAAACACTCATAGGAGAAACTGTCATTGTTTTTACTTTCTTTATGAAAAATAGTTTTTTCTTATCAAGGATAATATACTGCGAAAATACCTTTGCAGCTTTTTCAAACACTCTATTTCTTTAAATGACTTACACATTTCACGCAGTGGTAAATATTCCCCTTAGAGATAGTATAATCTATCTCTTTTAAGAGAAAGAAATTTGTCTAAAAGAAGACAAAATAAATTTATAATCAATGTCTAACCACCAACTCCGCTAAGCTCTCAAAAAACTCTCCTCAATTCGTTCTAAATCCTGTAGAAGATCATCAACATCATGCTGCATCTGCTTTAAATCAGTTCGTTTTTTATGAATTCCTGCAATTAATTTCTTAAGCTTTTTCTCATTATCAGGTGGTTTTCCAACCATTGTCAAAATATCAGATATTTCAGACAACGAAAATTTAACTCTTTTAGTACACAGGATTTGTTTTAACTTATGACGACCCGTTTATGTATAAAGCCGTGTATTTGCAAACCGAAAAGGGATAAGAAGTCCCTCTTCTTCATAGCAAAGTTCGAGCTATTATTGAAAACTCACGTGTTAATTTTCCAATTGAATAATATTCGTACATTTTATTATTCTGTCTGCATAGATCACATTGTTATAAGAAATATGTCTATTTTTTATAAAACTTAGTGAGCACCTTAATCTCTAATTTTCTGCATTCTACTTTAGAAGAAAATACATTCACAAACATTGTATAGTAGAGAATCAATTATTTTTATATTACAGAAAGACTATTGATCTTTCATTATAAGTCCTTTTAAATCTTTATAGAAGATATCAATCAGAAATTTTCCTAAAATTCAAAATCAATCATTATTTGATTTGTAGATAATCAACTCTTTTCCTTGAATATGTTTTTTGAGTTTCACATACTTGGGAAAAAACTTTCTATACTGCCTTCAGAAATAAGAAAACTTTAAAATGAAGCAACAAGAAAGATAAGCATCATTACAAAACAATAAGCTACTAAAGATGTTTAAAATAACTATCGCCTTATAATTTTTGATATTTTTCAAGAGAATATACAACTTCTGCATTTCGAAATAAGAAAACGTCTGAACTTTCTATTCAGACGTTTTTTTATTATGTGATGTTGTATTTAAATTATTCAGCAACAGCCCCGGTTGTCATATTTGTCAACATAGCCTTAGCCACTTCGTTATTACTAGACTTACGCTGCTCATCTACAATCAAATCATCACGAACTGCAGCAATACGACGGATTTGAGAAATTGTACCACCCGTACCTGCTGGAATAAGACGACCGACAATAACGTTCTCTTTAAGTCCTTGCAAAGTATCAATTTTACCAGAAACTGCTGCTTCAGTAAGAACACGTGTTGTTTCCTGAAACGATGCCGCCGAAATGAAAGAAGGCGTTTGAAGAGAAGCTTTTGTAATTCCAAGAAGAATGGGATTACCAGATGCAGGTTTCTTCCCTTCTGCAATCAAATTATCATTGATTTCATCAAGTTCAATACGATCAACATTATCACCTGGAATATAACCAGAATCTCCAGATTCAGTAATTTCAACTTTTTGCAACATTTGACGAACAATCACTTCAATGTGCTTATCATTAATAAGAACTCCCTGCAAACGATAAACCTCCTGAATCTCATTAACAAGATAAGATGCCAAAGCCTCAACTCCCTTAATCGCCAAGATGTCATGAGGTGCTGGATTCCCATCAAGGATATAATCCCCCTTTTCAATTTGATCGCCTTCTTGGAAGTGGAACAACTTACCTTTTGGAATCAAGTATTCTACTGCCTCAAGAGTTTCATCATTTGGTTCAATAATGATACGACGTTTATTCTTATAACCACGGCCAAACCGAATTGTACCACTAACTTCAGCAATAATCGCATGATCCTTTGGACGACGCGCTTCAAAAAGCTCAGCCACACGAGGAAGACCACCCGTAATATCTTTCGTTTTGGCACTTTCCATTGGCAAACGAGCAATAACATCACCAGCCTTAACATGAGCACCAAGTTCAACAGAAAGAATAGTTTCCACTGACATCATATAACGGGCTTCACCTCCCTTATACAATTTAGCAATAGATTCACCTTCTTTATCCGTGTGAATAATAATGGCTGGTTTAAGATCCGCACCACGTGGATTAGCGCGCCAATCAATCACCAAACGCTTCGTAATACCCGTAGATTCATCAGCTGTTTCAGTGACAGATAAACCATCAATCATATCTTCAAAACCCACATAGCCTTCAACTTCCGTTAAAATTGGACGTGTATAAGGATCCCATTCTGCTATACGTTGGCCACGTTTAACCACATCACCATCATCAACAAAAATATGAGCACCATAGCTAACACGATGTACAACGCGCTCTTTTCCTAACTCATCCTTGATAAGGATAGCCATATTACGCCCCATAACAACCAAATGGCCTTCAGAGTTACGAACCACATTACGATTACGAATTTCCACCTTACCTTCATAAGATGCCTCTAAATACGATGAATCCACAACCTGCGCAGTTCCTCCTAAGTGGAAAGTACGCATAGTAAGCTGTGTTCCCGGCTCACCAATGGATTGAGCAGCAATAACACCAACGGCTTCTCCCTGATTAACAGGTGTTCCACGCGCCAAATCACGACCATAGCATTTTGCACAAACACCAAGACGTGTTTCACATGTTAATGCAGAACGAATTTGAACAGATTGAATCCCAGCTGCTTCAATCTTCGCAACATCAGCTTCCTCAATCATTGCTCCACCTTCAAGGATAACCTTTCCAGAGACAGGATGTAGAATATCAACAAGCGCTGTACGACCAAGAATTCTTTGCCCAAGGGAGGCAACAATTTGTCCTGCATCAACAATCGGCTGCATGGTAAGCCCTTTTGCGGTACCACAATCAACTGCTGAAATAATAGCATCCTGTGCAACATCAACAAGACGCCGCGTTAAATAACCAGAGTTCGCCGTCTTTAACGCAGTATCAGCAAGTCCTTTACGTGCACCATGCGTGGAATTGAAGTATTCATTAACAGTTAGACCTTCTTTAAAATTTGAAATAATGGGTGTTTCAATAATTTCACCCGATGGTTTTGCCATTAATCCACGCATACCGGCCAATTGTCTCATCTGGTTAGCAGAACCACGAGCACCAGAGTGCGACATCATATAGATCGAATTCATCGGTCGTTGACGACCTGTTTTAGGATCAAAATCGACGGCTTGAATACGTTTCATCATTTCATCTGCGACGCGATCTGTACATTTACCCCAAGCATCTACAACCTTATTGTATTTTTCACCTTGTGTAATCAAACCATCATTATATTGCTGTTCGTACTCCTTAGCCAAAGCTTCTGTTTCTGCAACTAAACGCGACTTACTATCAGGAATAACCATATCGTCCTTACCGAATGAAATTCCTGCACGACAAGCATAAGAAAAGCCAAGCTGCATAATACGGTCACAAAAAATAACCGTCTCTTTTTGTCCACAGTGCCGATAAACATGATCAATCATTTTAGAAATGTTCTTTTTCGTCATCTCTTGATTGACAATATCAAATGAGATATCCGCATTTCTTGGCAAAAGCTCACCGATAATCAAACGACCAGGTGTCGTATCATAAAGTTTAGAAACTTCTTTTCCATCCTTCTCCATATTCTTAACACGGCCTTTAATCTTCGTATGAAGCGTTACAACCTTATTTTCTAAAGCATAATGAAGCTCACCTATATCAGAAAAAGCCATTCCCTCACCTGGTTCTTTTTCAGAAACAATCGAAAGATAATAAAGACCAAGAACCATATCCTGTGATGGAACAATAATGGGAGCTCCATTAGCTGGATGAAGAATATTATTGGTTGACATCATTAAAACACGGGCTTCAAGCTGTGCTTCAAGAGAAAGCGGAACATGAACCGCCATCTGATCTCCATCAAAATCTGCATTAAAAGCAGTGCACACCAGCGGATGAAGCTGGATAGCTTTCCCTTCAATCAAGATAGGTTCAAAAGCCTGAATCCCCAAGCGGTGCAATGTTGGTGCACGATTGAGCAAAACAGGGTGTTCACGAATAACCTCATCCAAGATATCCCAAACTTCTGGATGTTCTTTTTCAACAAGCTTCTTTGCCTGCTTTACCGTTGATGAATAGCCTTTTGCATCAAGCCGCGCATAAATAAAAGGCTTAAATAATTCAAGAGCCATTTTTTTGGGAAGACCACATTGATGCAATTTTAATTCAGGACCCGTCACGATAACAGAACGCCCCGAGTAATCAACACGCTTCCCAAGTAAGTTCTGACGAAAACGTCCTTGCTTGCCCTTCAACATATCTGATAAAGACTTAAGAGGACGTTTATTGGCTCCAGTAATCACACGCCCACGCCGTCCATTATCAAACAATGCATCAACAGCTTCTTGTACCATACGCTTTTCATTGCGCACGATAATTCCAGGAGCACGCAATTCAATCAGCCGTTTCAAGCGGTTATTACGATTAATAACACGCCGATAAAGATCATTCAGATCTGATGTCGCAAAACGCCCACCATCAAGCGGAACCAATGGACGCAAATCCGGTGGAATAACCGGAATTGTTTTCATAATCATCCACTCTGGCTTATTTCCAGATTCAAGAAAATTTTCAACGATTTTAAGTCGTTTAATCAATTTTTTCTGCTTTAACTCTGAAGTTGTTTCAGCTAATTCAAGACGCAAATCATTAGCGATTTTATCTAACTCCATACTAGCTAAAAGCTCGTAAATAGCTTCAGCGCCAATCATAGCTGTAAACTGATCTTCTCCAAATTCATCAATAGCAAGCATATATTCTTCTTCAGAAAGAAGCTGATGGAGCTTAAGAGACGTCAATCCTGGTTCGGTTACAATATAATTCTCAAAATAAAGAACCCGTTCAATATCTTTTAAAGTTAAATCTAAAAGTGTAGAAATACGACCTGGTAATGATTTAAGAAACCATATATGCGCAACGGGTGCCGCAAGTTCAATATGCCCCATACGCTCACGACGTACGCGGGAAAGAGTAACCTCTACACCACACTTTTCACAAATAATGCCCTTATACTTCATGCGTTTATATTTGCCACATAGACATTCATAGTCCTTAATAGGGCCAAATATACGTGCACAAAAAAGACCATCACGCTCTGGTTTAAACGTCCGATAATTAATCGTCTCAGGCTTCTTAATCTCACCATACGACCAGGACAAAATTTTCTCAGGACTCGCAATAGAAATACGAATAGAGTCAAATGTCTGCGCTGGCGCTTGAGGATTGAAAAGATTCATGACCTCGTGGTTCATGCTGTTCTCCTTCAAAGATTCTTAGAACCTGTTGTAATATCTCATTTATTTTATAACAGATCTTCTTTAAAATACATCTACTTTTAAAAACAACCTGTATAGCCTTAATAAGGTTATTGAGCCTCTTAAAGTAATAAGAGCGCAGCCTTTTTCTAGTGCGCTCCTTGAATTATTATTCTGTCGTATCAGACAATGCCCGCTGTGCAATAAGTTCACGCGCATCATCAAGCTCCACATTAAGAGCAAGTGAGCGCATTTCTTTTACCAACACATTAAAGCTTTCGGGTATACCTGCCTCAAATGTATCATCACCACGCACAATTGCCTCATAGACTTTTGTTCGACCAGCCACATCATCTGATTTTACTGTTAGCATCTCCTGCAAAGTGTATGCAGCACCATAAGCTTCAAGTGCCCAAACCTCCATTTCACCAAAACGCTGACCACCAAATTGTGCCTTACCTCCTAATGGCTGCTGCGTAACAAGTGAATAGGGACCAATAGAACGTGCATGAATCTTATCATCAACAAGGTGATGCAATTTCAACATGTAAATATATCCCACCGTTACTGGACGATCAAAAGGCTCCCCAGTACGACCATCATAAAGCGTAACCTGCCCTGAACTATCTAATCCTGCGTCTTCCAGCATCATGTTAATATCAGACTCATGTGCTCCATCAAAAACAGGCGTTGCAATTGAAACCCCTTTCTTCATCTGCAATGCCAATTTGTAAAGGCTTTCATTATCATACTGACGAACTGGTTCATTATGATTATCATCAGGCATAAGATTTTCAATACGCTGACGCAACGGCAATATATCCCCAGTCTCTTGATATAACTCTAACAAAGCACCAATCTTCTTGCCCATCCCCGCACATGCCCAACCAAGATGCGTTTCAAGAATTTGTCCAACATTCATACGACTAGGCACACCAAGCGGATTCAAGACGATATCAGCATGGGTCCCATCTTCAAGAAATGGCATATCTTCTACGGGAAGAATACGTGAAACAACACCCTTATTCCCGTGACGCCCCGCCATCTTATCACCTGGTTGGATTTTGCGTTTCACAGCCACAAAAACCTTCACCATTTTCATGACACCAGGAGGCATTTCATCACCTCTTTGGACTTTTTCAACTTTATCCATAAAGCGACGTTGTAATGCTTCTTTTGATTCATCATATTGCTTACGCAAAGCTTCAATTTCATTTTGAAGCTTTTCATCCTCAACAGCAAATTGCCACCACTGTGATCGTGGATAATGCCCCATTACTGTACTATCAAGCTTTTTACTACCCGAAAAGCCTTTCGGACCTTCTACAGCAACTTTACCTGTCAACATATCGGTAAGACGCGCATAAACATTGCGATCAAGAATCGACTGTTCATCATCTCGGTCTTTTGCTAAACGCTCAATTTCTTCACGCTCAATTGCCATCGCACGTTCATCTTTTTCCACGCCATGGCGATTAAAAACGCGAACTTCAACAACAGTACCAAAAGTCCCAGGAGGCATACGCATAGAAGTATCACGAACATCAGATGCCTTTTCTCCAAAGATTGCACGCAGAAGCTTTTCTTCCGGCGTCATGGGACTTTCACCTTTTGGGGTAATCTTTCCAACTAAAATATCACCTGGTTGAACTTCAGCACCAATATAAATAATGCCAGCTTCATCAAGGTTTCTTAACGCTTCTTCCGCAACATTAGGAATGTCGCGCGTAATTTCCTCAGGTCCAAGTTTTGTATCGCGTGCCGCAACTTCAAATTCCTCAATATGAATTGAAGTAAACACATCATCAGCAACAATGCGCTCGGATAACAAAATAGAATCTTCATAATTGTATCCATTCCAAGGCATAAATGCTACGAGAACATTCCGCCCAAGAGCTAAATCACCAAGATCCGTGGATGGACCATCTGCAATGATATCACCTTTCTCTACCCTATCACCGACATGTACAAGAGGACGCTGATTAATACAAGTGGACTGATTAGAACGCTGAAATTTCTGTAAACGGTAAATATCAACGCCTGATTTTGAAGGATCTAAATCTTCTGTTGCACGAATAACAATACGGGTAGCATCGACTTGATCAACAACACCACTACGTTTTGCACTCACAGCAGCTCCTGAATCGCGTGCAACAACGGATTCCATTCCCGTACCAACAAAGGGTGCCTCAGCGCGTACAAGAGGAACTGCCTGACGCTGCATGTTCGATCCCATCAACGCACGATTCGCATCATCATTTTCCAAAAATGGAATAAGCGCTGCTGCAACTGAAACCAACTGTTTTGGTGAAACATCCATCAAATCAACATGATCGCGTGGCGCCATTAAAACTTCACCTGCATGACGGCAAACAACAAACTCTTCTATAAAGCGGCCTTCACTATCTAATGAAGAATTAGCTTGAGCTACATAATGCTTTGCTTCTTCCATCGCTGAAAGATAAATAACTTCTTTTGTGACTTTACCATCAATAATTTTTCGATATGGGCTTTCAATAAAGCCATATTTGTTAACTCGCGCAAATGTTGCTAAGGAGTTAATCAGACCAATATTGGGGCCTTCTGGTGTTTCAATCGGACAAATACGACCATAATGCGTAGGATGGACGTCACGAACTTCAAAACCCGCACGTTCACGAGTCAAACCACCTGGACCAAGAGCAGAAAGACGGCGTTTATGGGTAATTTCTGACAATGGATTGGTTTGATCCATAAACTGAGACAATTGTGAAGACCCAAAAAATTCACGGACCGCTGCTGCCGCAGGCTTTGCATTAATCAAATCCTGTGGCATAACTGTATCAATTTCAACCGATGACATACGCTCTTTTATCGCACGCTCCATACGAAGAAGACCAATGCGATATTGATTTTCCATCAACTCCCCGACGGAACGAACACGACGGTTGCCAAGATTATCAATATCATCAATTTCACCACGTCCATCACGCAATTCAACCAACATCTTAACAACAGCAATAATATCCTCTTGGCGTAAAATGCGAACTGTGTCTGGACAATCAAGATCCATACGTAAATTCATCTTAACACGCCCGACAGCGGAAAGATCATAACGCTCTGGATCAAAAAACAATGAATGGAACATTGCTTCTGCTGTATCGATTGTTGGTGGTTCACCTGGACGCATCACCCGGTAAATATCAAATAACGCATCCTGCCGACTTTCATTTTTATCTACCTTCAAAGTATTGCGGATGTAAGCGCCAATATTCATGTGATCAATATCAAGAATATTGACTTGATCAGCACTAACATCGAGCAGAATTTTTAATACTTTTTCGTCAATTTCATCACCAGCTTCAAGGTAGATTTCACCTGTTTCGTAATTGACGATATCTTCGGCTAGATAACAACCTAATAAATCATCTTCACTAACTTTAACCGCTTTAAGTCCTTTTTCTACCAAAGACTTTGCAGTACGAACTGTTAATTTTTTACCAGCCTCCGCAACGACTTCACCACTATCTGCATCTATAAGATCAGAAATGAGCTTCATTCCTTTAAAGCGATCCACAGAATAAGGAACACGCCATCCTTCTCCATCACGCTCATAAGTCACTTTATCATAAAACGTCGATAAAATATCCGACGCATCCATACCTAATGCCATCAAAAGACTAGTAACAGGAATCTTGCGCCGTCGATCAATACGCGCATAAATGATATCTTTAGCATCAAACTCAATGTCAAGCCAAGAACCACGATATGGAATAACACGAGCAGCAAAAAGAAGCTTTCCTGATGAATGGGACTTTCCTTTATCATGGTCAAAAAAGACACCAGGAGAACGATGCATCTGAGAAACAATAACACGCTCCGTACCATTAACAATAAAGGTACCATTCGTCGTCATTAAAGGCATATCGCCCATATAAACGCCTTGCTCTTTAATATCTTTGATATCTTTGGAGCCAGTATCCTCATCAACATCAAAAACAATCAAACGCAATATGACCTTTAATGGGGCAGCATAAGTTAAATCACGTTGACGGCACTCTTCAACATCAAATTTTGGTAAATCAAATTCATAACCTACAAACTCAAGCATAGCTGTCCCGGAAAAATCTGAAATAGGAAAAACCGATTTAAAAACAGCTTGCAAACCTTCATCTGGTCGCCCACCTTTCGGTTCCTCAACCATGAGAAATTGATCGTATGAGGCTTTTTGAACCTCAATAAGATTCGGCATTTCTGCTACTTCAGGAATCTTACCAAAAAATTTCCGTACGCGCTTACGACCATTGAATTGAGACATCATTGCGTGAGTCTGAGCCATCGTCGCTCCTTGATCTTTACTGTTCAAGGTAGACCAACCTTGAAAGCCTTATACCATTAACCTGCATATGCAGACCAGTTCACTTGACACTCATAATGAGCATCATTAACTTTCCCCACCAACATAAGTCATTTATCTCTTTGACTCTATGATGAAGGGGGAAGTAATCCAAACCTATCCCATTCCTGTTACGAAACCATTGGGAAAAGGTTTTTTACTCATTATTTTCCCTCTTTGTATTAAGAGAAAGAAAATCGGCGAACATAAATGTTCGCCGATAAAATTAAATTTACTTAAGTTCAACTTTAGCACCAGCAGCTTCAAGTTGAGATTTAATTTTCTCTGCCTCTTCTTTAGAAGCACCTTCTTTAATAGGCTTGGGTGCTCCTTCAACCAGATCTTTAGCTTCTTTAAGACCAAGTCCAGTAAGGGCACGAACTTCTTTAATAACATTAATTTTTTGTGCGCCACCTTCAACAAGAATAACATCAAATTCTGTTTTTTCTTCAGCAGCTGGAGCAGCAGCACCAGCAACAGCAGCGACAGCTACAGGAGCAGCAGCCGAAACCCCCCACTTTTCTTCAAGTAACTTAGAAAGCTCAGCAGCTTCCAAAAGGGTTAGATTAGAAAGGTCTTCTACGATCTTCTCTAGATCAGCCATTTTTAAATTCCTTCAATTAAAAGATTTGAACCATTATTAAAACTTATCCAAAAAAACAGAAAAGCATTAAAGCTTTTCCATAAACATGAATATAAACAGCCTTAAGCCGCCTTATCCTCCTGAGCATATGCTCCAATGACACGCGCAACCTGACCAGCAGGGGCATTAACAACCTGTGCAATACGGGTCGCAGGGGTAGAAATCATACCCACAAGTTTTGCACGCAACTCGTTTAATGAAGGCAATGAAGCCAATGACTTCACAGCATCTACACTTAAACTTGTTGCACCCATTGAACCACCAAGGATGACAAATTTGTCATTGCTTTTCGCAAAATCAACAGCAACTTTTGGTGCTGTGATTGGATCTTCTGAATAAGCAATAAGTGTTTGTCCGCTAAACAAACCCACTATCGATTCAGATTCCGTGCCCTGAAGAGCGATTTTAGCAAGACGGTTTTTGGCGACCTTAACGGCACCGCCAGCTTCACCCATTTTCGAACGCAGATCATTCATCTGTGAAACTGTCAGACCGGAATAATGTGCAACAACAACAGAACCAGACTTCCGAAAAGCCTCGTTAAGCCATGTAACAAATTCGCGTTTTTCCGCTCTATTCACTGTCTCTCTCCATTTAACAGATTTGCTTAGAACAAACCTGTTGGTTACCTTTGATAACATAAAATACTTCATGTCACCGATGAGGATCCTGTCCCCTTTTTCACGCACAGCGTTCAAAGGCAACCTTGGCTCAAACCCTTTAAGTCTTTTAACTCTCAGTTTTTACCCCAGTCTCATGCAGGCTTTTTTGATTAAGATACTTAAAAGTATCACCTACAATCTCGGACAGGATATTCCGGAATTTCTTCCGGTACAACCTAAGCTCTATAAAGCTTAGATAGCTAGCTGATCAAAACCAGCATTTAAAATACAATTTTGATGTTCACATACCCCAAAACAAAATTATAAATCAGCTTATACTGTCTCTGAACGAACTGTTGCTGGATCAACTTTAACACCAATCCCCATAGTCGAAGAAACAGCAACGCGCTTAATATACTCACCTTTTGCACCTTGCGGCTTAGCTTTAATAACTGCACTTGCAAAGGCTTTTATATTTTCTACGATTTTTTCAACACCAAAAGAAGCCTTACCAATACCAGCATGCACAATACCGGCTTTTTCAACACGAAACTCAACAGCACCACCCTTAGACGCTTTGACAGCACCAGCAACATCAAGTGTTACAGTACCAACTTTGGGATTGGGCATCAAACTCCGTGGACCAAGAATCTTACCAAGACGACCAACAAGAGGCATCATGTCTGGTGTTGCAATACAACGATCAAAGTCAATCACCCCCCTATTAACGCTTTCAAATAAATCTTCGGCACCCACAATATCAGCTCCTGCCGCCTTAGCTTCCTCAGCCTTATCCCCACGAGCAAAAACGGCAACACGAATATTTCTTCCTGTTCCATTAGGCAAATGAGCAACACCTCGAACCATTTGATCAGCATGACGAGGATCAACACCCAAATTCATTGAAATTTCGATTGTTTCATCAAATTTAGCAACGGCACGCTCCTTAACCATTAAAACAGCATCTTTTAAAGCGTAAAGTTCACTAAAATCGATATCTTTTCGGATATTTTTTATTCTCTTTGCTACTTTTGCCATAATACTAGCCCACCACTTCCAAACCCATCGAGCGAGCAGAACCTTCAACCATACGCATCGCTGCCTCAATGTCATTTGCATTAAGATCTTTCATCTTTGATTCCGCAATCGAACGAATTTTATCGCGAGAAATGCTTCCTACAGACACTTTACCAGGCTCTTTTGAGCCAGATTTCAGGTTTGCTTCCTTCTTTAAAAAGAATGATACAGGAGGCGTCTTGAGAGAAAATGTGAAAGATTTATCTTGGTAATACGTAATAACAACTGGAATCGGTGCCCCCTTTTCCATTTCTTGTGTCGCTGCATTAAACGCCTTACAAAATTCCATGATATTAATACCACGCTGCCCAAGAGCTGGACCAATCGGTGGAGATGGAGTAGCAGCTCCTGCAGGGACCTGCAACTTAAGCTGACCTATACTTTTTTTTGCCATAACAATCTGCCTTTAATTTCACTGGTATACTGACAATTCATCTTGCCCGTCACCCGCTTGCAGTCACGTGGTTCGGATCATTAAGCCGACAAAAGCTATAAATCACCTCCCACTCCTTCCTTAAAGTAATAAAAACTACTCTAAGTTTAATCAGAGTTTTTCAACCTGACCAAATTCCAAATCAACAGGCGTAGGACGCCCAAAAATAAGCACTTCAACCTTAAGACGAGAGCGCTCTTCTTCAACCTCTTGAACAATTCCATTAAACGAAACAAAAGGACCATCAGCAACGCGAACTTGCTCTCCAACCTCAAACAACACAGAGGACTTTGGAGACTCAACCCTTTCCTGAACTTGTTTGAGAATTTGCTCAACCTCTCGATCAGAAATGGGAACAGGACGCGCATCCGATCCTAAAAAACCTGTCACTTTAGGCGTATTCTTAATAAGATGATAAACTTCATCTGTTAACTCAGCACGAACAAGAACATAACCAGGAAAAAATTTTCGCTCAGTATCAACTTTGCGTCCACGACGAACCTCTACAACACGCTCTGTTGGAACAAAAATCTTTTCAAAAAGATGATCAAGTCCCTTCTGCTTTGCCTCCTTATCAATAGCTTCCGCTACTTTCTTTTCAAAATTTGAATATGCCTGAACAATATACCAACGAGCTGCCACAGTCACACTTCCTTACATTCTCAACTAAAAAGATATTTCAGAAGATCAATAACCCGCCAAACACCAAAATGCATAACCTGATCCACAATAAAAAAGAAAGCTGAAGCCAATGCAGTTACCAACAAAACCATAATAGTAGAAATAACCGTCTCACGACGTGTAGGCCATTTCACTTTAATTGTTTCTGCATAAACCTGCTTCAAAAAGGTAATCGGATTGGTTTTAGATGCCATCGTCACACTATACTCTCTCTAGTCCTATTGTGTTTTATAGAACAAAATAAACAGAAAAAAATGCAAAAGCCAACTTTCAGACTTATGCAATTTCCTTACTTTCTATTCAATACCGTTTCACACACAAAAAAACAAGCCCCATATCAAAAAAAGCGAAAAAGGCAGCAAAATCCACTCCCTTATATGTAAAATCCCCCTTTGGCAGGGGCAGCAGGACTTGAACCCGCGACCTGCGGTTTTGGAGACCGCCGCTCTACCAACTGAGCTATACCCCTAACTCTCAAAATTAAAATACTTTTAACACCCCTTTAACAAGCATTATTTATTCAATGATCTTAGAGACGATACCGGCACCAACAGTACGACCACCTTCACGAATAGCAAAAC
>NZ_JBHIPB010000008.1:0-86000 GCF_042195825.1 Bartonella sp. AP40SXNS | reverse complement strand
TGGTGATGTAAGCTATCAACAAAAGCTTCAAAAAACTGGTATATCTGGTGCAAGCTTTTCAGGAGGAATACGCTATCAGTTTTAAAACAAAACTGTCAAAACAGCCTATTCATTCTATTTAATTTAACAAAAAAGGCAGCACATCGTGTTGCCTTTTCGCTTTATAAATCCTAATAACACTACACTATCCCTCCTTAAGAGAGCCCTTGCTTTTTCTACTGCCTGTAAATCAACATTCACACCCAACGCCGCAGCATGTTTGAAACAAAGCTTGAGACACATCAGTGCTGTATTAGCATCTCCAGCTTTTGTATGACAGATGGGAGCGAGGTTCTATTTGTGTAATCTCTGAAATAGGCAGACAGCCTAATTTGGGGAGAATATGGAGTTTTAAAGGTGAAAACCAGTTTCCATCTTTACCATCATTTTTTAATTCAGCTTTACGACTTTCAAAAGCATCTAAGGCAATGTTTTTTAAGTAATGGAGATTACGCATTGCCTCACGTTTTCGTTTCTCACGTTTTTTAATGGGATCATGACCATCACGAAGAACAGAACGCTATTGGGTTTGCCAATTCACGAGCTTGTTTTAAAGAGACATCTCTCAAAGCACCCAAGTCCATTTAGTGACAGCGCCCATGAATGGTATATGAATGGTATAACGGTAAATCCATTGAGTACCCCCATCTTTACGTTTGTGAAAGAGCAATCCGGCACCATCATTATATTTTCCAGCTCGTGGGTGTTGCTAAAGCCCTTGGCTCTTGAGACGATTCATAAGAGCCATTTTAGTCCTTTCTTATACATTTTTTACCCACACGCCCAGCCCCGCTTGTGGTATGCAAGAGAATGGTTTTTCTTGATTTAAGACAAACAGGTTTAAAATGAGAGAATCTTACGTTATTCAGAACTCTAACTCAATGAAAGTAACGCTAAATTATCATTATAAATCAGTATATTATACCATTTTTATCAAGATAAAAGATAAGGTATTTTTATCTAGAATATGTCACAAAGTATGCTGCCTTTTCGTACATGAAATCCATTTTTTCCTGAAGTGTTTTCTTTTCTACTTAAATACGCTTTTCTTCCTCTTCACATGGATTGCGCAGCTATTCATCATCGAATTTTCCCATAAAGCTAAGCAAAGTGTATTTCTAGATAATATAAAGATAACAGCATTAAGAATAAATCTTAAAAAATAGAAGATTTCTTGCTTTTTCACTTATGGAAGTACAACAACTTTACCGTTCAATTATGCTCTTCTTTGAAGATAGATATGGTGCAAATATGCACCATGGAGCTGTCCAAGCAAAGATGATATTAGAAAAATGAAAAGTTAACCACTGCACATTTAAAACAGATAGGAAACCTACAGCCACTCTCATTTATTCCAAAGGATATAGAAAATGAAAAAAACATACCGGATAAATAATCAATCATAGCTTATAATATAAGAGCATAACAGTGTTTTCATATGGCTACACTCTCTTCCCTTATGATATCTAGACAGCAAATATCTCTAAAACTTCTATAAAAATACTATTAAAGTTATGCTGTAAAAATGTTAATTGCCTCAACAATCATTTGTCAAAAATTTGCAAAAAATAATCAGAGAACTAACCGTTTGAACCACAAACATAATTTGTGTGCTAATGATTTGATTTTTAACGACTTTTAACATATTGATAATCTTAAAATTAAATCAGACAGCCACCCCAGTTAGTCCGGATAAGTAGGTATCTAACAAAAACTATTGTTAGGACCGTAGAAGACCGTACCCCATCCTTATATGAGAAAGTGAACTTCCTTAAAAAACTTTGATATTGATGATACTAAACAGATTGGTATTCATTTTTACCTTAATCCGATAGATTCTGCCGTTAAAGGTGCGTTTAGCACAATACACAATTATCTCACAATTTAACTCTCTATATTGATGTAAACTATCAGAAAAAATTTTAAAAGACGTGTAGCCGAGACAAGTTTTTCTGATAGAATACGCTACCAATTTTAATATAAAAATTATAAAAAAATAAGCATATTAATCCGTTTACTATTAACAAAAAAACGGACTGTATTTTTTTTATTTACAATCTATTATAGCAATAAAATAATTTCTTTCTTTACGATGTGTTGTCGCTATCTATAAAGATTTATTTACACTTCCATTGCTGGTTCTTCTAAACAAACAGTTTTGAGAAAATTAATGCATGAAAAGAAAATCTAACAACAAGCGCTTTATCTTTCATATACAAAATGCTCAAGAAAGCTAATTTTTTCATTTATAAAATGAAATCACTCAATAAAGTTCTTTTTATATCAATAAAAGATGTTTTAAATTGAATATTCAAAATATTGATTTATAATGATAATTTATCATTACTCATATTGAATTAAAATCTTGAATATCGTAATCTCTCTCATTTAAAACCTGTTCCATGTTGAACTAATCAAAATCATTCACTTGCACATTACAAGCAGGGCTGGCGTGTGAAGCAAAGTTATATAAGAAAAGCCTGAGAAGTCCTATAATGAACTGTCTCAAGTGCCAAGGGCTTATCACAAATATTGAGAGCTAGCAAAATGTGTGACGGGCTTGCTCTTTTATTAAGCGTAAAGGTATCGGCTTGCTCCTTCGTAAGCGTAAATATGATGGAACTCTACGGCTTTAGCGTTATAGCATTCATGAACACCGTCGCGAAATGGGCTGTGCTTCCTTAGAAAAATAGGCTTTGCTACCCTTAGCCTCCTTAAAGAAAGCCTGTGAATAGCCCCCCTCATCTCTTCTTCTTATAGCAGAAAAAATTTGCTGATCGTTTTGGTTAGTGCATCAAATAATACATCTCAACACTATAGAGCTTTTATAGCGATTATCTTTAATAGACAATTTTTAAATATCATACTTCATAGTGCTTTTAGCATAAGCTTAACCAAGCGAGGTTTTATGAAATCCACTTTTCTCAACTTTTTATGATCATGAAAAAAGTTTTTCTGAAGCAAAACTTCAAACCATAGAGAACACCATCAATATAATTCGTTTTGTTATTTACAATAAAAACATAATGATATAGAAACTGTCTGGGTACTTGCGCCATCAGGGGAATGAAGTAAGCATCAAAGCATACCAAATACTAAAGGCATATCTATGTGTAAGAAATATATTTATAAGAAAAATTTTTTGTTATGTACAATTGCTGGAACTTTGATTTTTTCTCATTTCGGTTCAACTTATGCAAATACATCGGCTCCTGAAACTCCTGGAATTTTGGGGAAGATTGAATTAAATAAGGGAGAAGAAAAGACTTTAAATAATGTTCTTGTCCGCGATAAAGGACCTGGAATATTAGCGCATGATAAAGCAGCTATCACAATTGTAAAATCAACAATACACACGGAAATGTCTGCACTTTCTGTATCAGCAGGTGGACGCATTCGTGCTAAAGAAATTGAAGTCAATACAGTGTATAAAGGTTTAGAAACAAAGAATGGTATAATCGACGTCGAAGATTCAACCATAACCGTCCAACGAGGAGGTGCCGGTGGTATCGTTTTTTATGAAACAAAAGATTCTTCACTGAAAAGTGGAGAAAAAGTTGTCAATAAGATTGTTCTTAGCAATACAAAACTTCTTGTGAAAAACGGTACCGGTATTCTTGGTCCCTACTGCTCAAAAGCCGTTGCTGAAGTTCAACTTAAAGACTCAGAAATTCGATCTGACGTATTATTGAGAAATAAAACGAAACGTAAATATTATGATAACGATACTCTTCCTGTAACTTTAGCATTAACCGCTGATAATTCAACAATAGAGGGACGAGCAAGAACTTTAAAAGTCAATACAACGGTTTTGACTCTGAATAACAAGAGCAAATGGTACTTAAAGACCTCTCAAGAGGAAGTCGATACTGACTTTAATACGTTTAACTATGAGCTCAGTGATATTAAACAACGAGCCCTTTCTACCGTTTCAGTACTGAATCTTAATAATAGTTCTATCATATTTAAGGTACCGCAAGGGCGGGAAAAAGATCATTATCATACCTTGCATGTAGGGCGAACAGCTGAGGTTCGTAGACCTGAGGGAAGTACAATCCCCGATATAGAAAGCACTTATAATACAGTTTACAATGCCACAGGCAATGCAAAAATTTATTTTAATATTGAATGGAGTGATGGTCTAGTAAAAGAACAGCAAAAAGCTGACCGCCTCCTTATTCATGGTGATGTATCAGGCAGCACAACAGTCCATATCAAGAACCTTGCGAAAGGTGAGATATTAAAAGCTGAAGATTCTGTTTCCTCGAATATGCGTGGTCTTTCAGTCATTCAAGTTTCTGGAAATGCAAATGAAGATTCCTTCAAACTTGCACACGGCTACACCACAATGGAGGGATTGCCCTATAAATATATACTCAAAGCCTATGGTCCAACATCCAGCCATGGGACAGCCGATAGCACACAAAGTCATTTTAGCGGAATATCACAAGAATCAAAAGAAAATACCCTCAAAGACTACACAATCTATACGATATCAGAATCAGGAAAAATGATTGAAGGCGTTTCACCAAAAGAGAAAGAAGCGCAAAATACCGGTTCATCATCCCTTGGACAAGCAAACAACACACAAAACATTTTGGAAAAAAATCAAAATTTCTGGGATTTTCGCTTGCAAAATGAGACTCTCGATAATGAGGGAAAGATCAGAGCTCTCGTTCCTCAAGTGGCAAGCTATTTGTCCATGCCTAACGCACTATTCTCAGCTGGACTGGCTGATATAAACAATCAAAACACTTTACTCAACTCGATGCAGGAAAACACCTTTGAGACAAAAGATCATAAAAACAAAGGAGTCTTATTCTCGACTTATGGAAATAAGATGACATTATCCTCTCACCGTACGCCATTACAATATGGCTATGGTGCCGATATTCACTATGCAGCTTTACAGGCAGGCATTACATTAGCAGCTCTAGAAGATCAAAACATGACCACCAATTTTGGTCTTTTAGGGACATATGGGAAATTAGCTTTCACCCCTAAAGACATGGAAGGTGCTGACAAGAGTACACTCAATAAATGGTCAATTGCTGCATATAGTGGGCTGCACCATAATAATGGGATATACATCCATGCACTCTTCTCCTATGGAATGCTCAAGGGAGATATCACCACAGCTCTCATAGGAAAGACTGCAGAATTGAAAAATGCTGATACATTCAGTGCATCAGCAACCATTGGACAAAAATTCGAAACCAGTAGGAACGGATTGGTCTTTGAACCACAAGCACAACTTGTTTATCAACGTCTCATGCTTGGCACACTCTCAGATGTCGATGGTTTTGATGTGGATATGGGAAATCCTTATCAATACTTAGTGCGTGTTGGTGGACGCTTAACGCAAACGAAGCTTTCTATTGAAAACGGCGATATTCTTTCTTTCTATGGTAAATTGAATATTGTTAAAGCTTTTTCTAACAATGGTACGATACAGATTGGTGAATCATTCCACCTTGATTCTATGGGAGCTGCCCTTGAAGGTGGACTTGGTGTAAATGCACAATTATCACAAAATATCGCACTTCATGCTGATGTTAACTATCAATATAAGCTTCAAAAAACAGGTATATCTGGAGCAAGCTTTTCAGGCGGAATACGCTATCAGTTTTAAGAAAAAGCAAAAAACAATTTATATTCTATTCATTTTAATAAAAGGCAGTACAAATGAGCTGCCTTTTTATAATCTATCGGAAAGAACCGTCAATAACGATCTTTCTACCACCTTTCTTGAGCCAATTAATCTCACTCAAACCAAATGTAATAAAATCTGTTATCTCTAAATGAATACTGAATTCTCAAGAGAGCTGCCTTTTTGATTTATAAAAATCAAATGCTTTTAATAAAATTTTTTGTATTTTAAAACACGTAATAAATAATTCTCTGTGTAAGAAAATCAATTAAAAGCTTTTTGTAAGCACACAACAACAGCTTCTCCAAAAATTTTGTAGAGTTTTCATAACAACAGCCTTAAGCAACAAACATCCTTGCAAAATATTTTGTTTCTTAACACTTTTAAACGGAATACTTATCAATCTAGCTTTTCTGCAATTCATAGTTGCTCACTGCAATTTCTATTTTAAAAACTCTTCTAAGATCATTTTTTAAACGATAAAGAACAGGACGCAATATTTCGTTTTGTTGTTTACAATAAAAACATAATGATATAGAAACTGTCTGGGTACTTGCGCCATCAGGGGAATGAAGTAAGCATCAAAGCATACCAAATACTAAAGGCATATCTATGTGTAAGAAATATATTTATAAGAAAAATTTTTTGTTATGTACAATTGCTGGAACTTTGATTTTTTCTCATTTCGGTTCAACTTATGCAAATACATCAGCTCCTACAATGGTTATGGCTCGTGCGGATAAAGCAGGAGAAGAAAAAACCTTTAATAACGTTTTTATCCGCAGCGCATATACAACAGTGGTTGCTGATGACAAAGCCTTTATCACCATTACAAATTCAACAATGCGTTCAGACTCAAATTTATTTACCGCAACAACAGGTGGACGTATTCATGCTAAAAAAACTGTAGGAAAATCAAATTCCCGTGGTTTAGAAATTTCAAACGGCATCATCCATATTGAAGATTCAATCATAAATGTTTCCGGACATCACAAAAGTCGTGGTATCCTTTTTGATTACATCCCAAGTTCCCAAGTAAAAGAGGGCGAAAAAGTTATCAATAAAGCAATTCTTACCAACACAAAACTTCTTGTTGAAAATGGTATTGGTATTCTAGGACCAGATTATGCAAAATCTGTTGCTGAGGTAGAACTTAAAAGTTCAGAAATTCGTTCTGATATATTATTAAAAAATAAAATCCCAGAAAACTCAAAAGATATCGATCCTCGCACTTTTATATTAAGCGCTGACAATTCGATTATAGAAGGACGAGCAAAGACTTTACCTCAAAATACAACGATTTTTACTCTCAACAATAACAGCAAGTGGTCCCTAAAGATTAGTCAATTTGAAGTAGACAAAGAATTTGACAGGTCTAAAGGATACTTGCTCACTGATATTAAACAACGTGCACAGTCTATTGTCTCAGTATTGAACCTTAATAATAGCTCTATTATATTTAATGCGCCGCATAAACTAGCAGACAATCAATATCAGACCTTGCATGTGGGAAAACAGCCAATAGCTGAAGCTGCAAAAGCAGAGCAAAACAGAAGCTTCGATACAACAACGGTTTACAATGCATTGGGCAACGCAAGGATTTACTTTAATACCGAATGGAGTAATGGTCTTATAAAAGAACAACAAAAAACTGACCGTGTTCTCGTTCATGGTAATGTCTCAGGCACCACAACGATCTATTTCAACAATCTTTCAAAGCGTGCAGAACCATTCGATGATGATGAAGTTTCCATTCCTTTGAATGCGCGTGGTCTCTCACTTGTTCAGGTGTCTGGAAAAGCAGAGGAAGCCGCCTTCACGCTGGTAAATGGCTACACTACAATGGATGGATTACCCTATAAATATGTATTAAATGGCTATGGACCAACATCCAGCCGTGGGAGAGCTGACAAACAGCAAAGTCTTTTGCAAGAAAGTGAAGAGTTTTGGGATTTCCGTCTACAAAATGCGACTCTTGATGATGAAGGAAAAATCAAAGCTCTTGTTCCTCAAATGGCAAGCTATTTGGTTATGCATAATGCAGTATTCTCCTCTGGCTTGGCTGATATAAACAATCAAAATACACTGTTAGATAATATGCATTCAACAGTTTTTGGATTAGAAGGTCATAAACAAAAAGGGATATTTTTATCGACTTATGGCAACAAGATGACGTTATCTTCCAGCCGTAGTCCATTGGAATATGGTTATGGTGCTAATGTTCACTATGCTGCTATACAAGCAGGCATGACATTAACAACGTTAGAAAATCAAAATATAACCGCGAATCTTGGTCTTTTAGGCACATATGGAAAGCTCGCTTTTACGCCAAAGGACATGGAAGGTTCTGACAAAAGCATACTGGATAAATGGTCCTTTACGGCATATGGAAATCTCCACCATGACAATGGTCTCTATATTAATGCACTGTTCTCTTACGGCATTTTAAACGGACATATTACAACAGCCCTTATCGGCAACACCACAGAATTAAACAATACGGATACATTAAATATATCAGCTACCGTTGGACAAAAACTAGCAACTGGTGTTGAAGGGGTGTCCTTTGAACCACAAGTACAACTTATTTATCAACATATTGCCTTTGGCACTCTTTCAGATATTGATGGCTTCCAAGTTAATATAAAGACCCCTCATCAATGGTTGGTCCGTATTGGAGGTCGTTTAACAAAAACAATACTTCCTATTGAAAAAGATCGTGTTCTTTCTTTTTATGGTAAATTGAACGTCATTAAAGCTTTTGGTGAGAAAAATACAATTGATATTGTTGATTCTTTCCATCTTGATTCTATGGACTCTTCTCTTGAAGGTGGGCTTGGCATTAACGCGCAACTTTCTAAAAATATCGCACTTCATGCTGACGTTAATTACCAACATAAACTTCAAAAAGCTGGGTTCTCTGGAATTAATTTTTCCGGAGGAATGCGTTATCGCTTTTAAACAATTTTAGTTTTCTCTTTTGACACATAAGCAGCGCTGAGATGAAAACAGTGCTGCTTAACTACATTACAAAAAATCGTAATGTGTCAAAAAGTGGTTCATTTTTAGCAAAATAAAGAAAATATCTTAAGGAACATCTCTATGCATAAGAATCTTTTGTTATGTACAGCCGCTTGTGCTTTATTTTTTTCTTCTTTTAATTTCACATCTACCAGCACCGCCTCTGCTCTAAGCCCCCAGGAACGCCATGCCATTGAAGGGATTATGAAATTACCTGAACAATATCGCCATGCCATTGATTTAATAAACACACCAACACAAGCAGAAAAAAATCTTGAAAAGATAGCCTCTGGCGCCATGATGGAAGATAATGCGCACTTCAACCAAGCACTTGAAAATCATATGGATCGTGTAAGAGATACGATTAACAGCTCTTTTGCAGGTGCAGGTCGTTATGGTTCTGGTGCTCATATAAACGTGGTGAACCGTGAAATGGATAATATACGTGCCCAAGCCATGGCAAACAAACACCATCAAGATATGCAAATCATGATGCAAGCCAGAGCAAAACTTGGACAATTACGTCAGAATCGATTAAAAACAAGAGAAAATTTATTACGTGGCTACGACAAAGCAGTTTCCGATACCGTAAAGGCGGCAGCAATCCTTGAAGCTGATAACCAACAGCGTGTTAATGCTGCACACCAACAATGGGTAAGCCAAGACAATCGTGATTGGCACAAACTGCAAAATACAGCAGAAATATTACATAAGGCGGCACAAGTGGATACTGCCTTACAAGGACAAAACAAGGAACTTTCCAATACTTTACGCAAAGCAGTATTAGAGACTTTGAACGCGGATGGAATAACCAACGTGGAGAGAAAAGAAAAAACATCCCCTCCTCCAAAGAGCACTTCATCCACAAGAACAAAGCATGGAATTACACGGCCTACAATAAATGAAAATTCGCAATCTGATATTGATCCCCAAACAAACACCACTTCCTCGGAATCAAAAACGACTCTTAATACATCAGAAAAAGCGCATATGAAATTGCTCCCAAAGGTTGAGAATACTGCTACCGCGGCTACAGAGAGCACCTCTAAACTTACAGATGATGATAAAGCAACCGCAGCTTCTACTTCTCTTGATGGAACAGCAAAAAGCACAACTCTTACACCACAAGGAGAAAGTTCTTTAACCATGCCTATTGCGATGTTTGCTGTTGGGTTTAGTGATGTCAACAATCAAAATATCTTGTTAGACAATATGCAAATAACAATGTTTGAGCCCAAAGATCATCCAGAGAGAGGCGTTTTCTTATCCTCTTATGGCAATAAAAGCACCTTTTCTTCTAAGGTTCAAGCAAAACAAGATGGTATCCAAGCAGATATTCGCTATGCTGCATTGCAAGCAGGAGCAACACTAATAGCGCTAAAAGATCAAAATATCAGCAGCAACTTTGGTCTTTTCGGAACATATGGGAAACTGTCTTTTACTCCTAAAAACAAGGAGAGCTTTCAAAAAAATATGTTTGATAAATGGTCACTCACCGCATATGGAAATATTCAGCATGACAGTGGCATCTATGCAAGTGCCTTTCTCTCTTACGGAATTTTCAAAGAAAATCACGCTACAACTCTCATCAAACATACCTCAAAAGTGAAGAATAGTAAAACATTAGGAGCCGCTGCAACTGTTGGTCAAAAACTGTCAACCAGTTTGGAAGGTGTAATCCTAGAACCGCAAGCACAACTTGTTTATCAACGTCTCATGCTTGGTTCTTTATCAGATAGGAGCTCTTTCTCAGATGACGATAACTCTAAAATAGACATAAGTAATCCTTATCAATGGCTGCTCCGTATTGGCGGACGTTTAACGCAAAACAAAGGACATGCTGTTTCTTTCTACGGCAAACTGAACATGATCAAAACTTTTAGTAAAAATTTTCAGCTTGCAGCTATGGGATCTTTAATCGAAGGTGGTTTTGGTATTCACACACACTTATCACAAAATATTCAGCTTCATAGTGATCTCAGCTATCAACATAAATTCAAAAAAGCTGGCATCTCTGCAATAAATATTTCCGCTGGAATGCGCTATCACTTTTAAAAATACTTGTATTCCTTATCTTGAAATATGAAGAGATCTCATTATGTTTCGTTTTGTCTCTTACAAAAGAGACATAATGAGGTCAAAGTTTTACTTTTTATGAGAGAGGGGGAAATATTTTAGGAATACATCCATATGAAAAAAAGCTTCTTACTATACACAGTTTCCGGAGTTTTGTTTTATTCTTCCAGCAGTTTGTCTTATGCTATTCATGCTATGACTCCAACGATAGATCTCTCTTCTCCCCCGACAACATCTGACTCCAAAAAAACGATCATCCCCCCTCATCCTACCGGAAATGAACCTACAAAGTCTACTCCTACAAGCACTGTCGTTCCTCACATGCAACTTGGAGAAAAATTAAGGAGATATACACGCTCTTCATATGGAGAAACGACACATTCTTCAACACACCCCCAATCATCTGAACACCCTACAAAGCCTAAAACCTCCACAGAATCTTCTGAACCTGGAACAATTACACAACCTGAAACACCCCCTAAAAACACAGAAACGTCCAAGGCTTCTTCTCAAAATTCTAAAGGAAAAACGACATTCCCAAATGTAACCATTGAAAATACAACTTCTTCCTCAAAACAAAAGCCTAGGCATGCTCGAGAAAGTATACAAACATCAAAAACTAAAACGACAGAAAGTTTACAGTCTAGCCTTACAGCCACACAAAGCGATATTACACAATCACCATCGACAGAAATAGCTCCAACGAGAGAAGAAACTGCAACAACAAGGATACTTTTAACAAAAGGAACAGCTTCAACAACAGGAATGGAAGCAAAATCGAGAAGGCGTTCAGGAGCCACCACCTCTTCTACAGATTCTTCCAGCGAAAAGACGCCTCCAAGTTCTGCTGTCTCTTCACAATCAGAAGCGACACAATCTGCACCCAATTTACAACCAACACCTGCAAACTCTGAATCTACAAGAGCGGAATCTACAAAACCAGCAACAGAGCTATCACCAACGTCTAAAGAACCAGAACTCACACAGCCAACATCATCACGATCACCAGAATCTGTACGACCAACGCCCACACAACCCACATCTGCCCAAAAGGTATCTGGAAACTCTGAATCTACAGAGGCGGGCATTACAAGACCAACAGCAGAACAATCACCAGTGCCTAAAGAGTTAGAACGCATACAGCAAACATCTTTAAGAATAGAAACTGGAAAACCAGCATTACAGGTACCACCAAAATCTGTAAAACCAGCGCCAGTGCAATCTTCATCTGCACAAAAAATGTCTGAAAAACCAGAGATTGAAAAACCAATATCACCAATAAAACAATATGAAAAGTCTACACAAATTGAGGATATAAGCGCTGGAGTTGAAGCTAAAAACGGTAAGACCATAACGTTACATAACAAAAAAATTCAAGACAATAGTTTTGCTGTACATGCAGAGGGAAATAATTCAAAAGTCAACATGATCGGGGGAACAGTTGATGCGCGTTTTGTTGCACTAAGCGTATCAGATGGTGGAGAAATTGATGCTACAGGCATTACTGCAACAGCAGAAACAGCTGCTTTGGTAAACATGGAGGGCACAATAAAACTTAAGGATTCAAGCGTACATGTCACGGGAAATTATGAAGCAGACGGTATTATTTTCCGCAACAATCCGTATAATGCCCCTAGAAAACGATATACACGCAATGCTAAAAAGAACACCAATGCCGTTCAAGAACAAGATGTAGCCAATATTGCTGATAAAGTAACCCTAGAGAATACAAAGCTTTTCGTTGAACATGGTAGCGGTATCAACCTTTATGGAACAGGCGTAAACGGAGAAGTCAACCTTAAAAATTCAGAAGTTCATGCCGATATTTTATTAAAAAATATCAAGAATGAAAGTGCCTCCACAAACACCATTACATTAGTTGCAAACCACTCTTCTTTAGAAGGTCGGGTAAGAACTTCTGAAGATAATAGAACAGTTTTTGATCTAAAAGAGAGGACGAAATGGCTTTTAAAGGCGAATAAAAATGTCACAAATAATGATAATATTTTAAATGACTATAGACAGTTTGGTGTTGATGAAAAATCATACTCTAATCTTTCTGAATTGCACCTTACAAACAGTGTCATTATGTTTGACAAGCCAGTGGAGGGACATTATCAAACTCTGTTTATAGGACCTAATCTTTCGCAAGAAGACGAAACAACTCACACAGCAGCGGTTTATAGTACAGCGGGTCTTGCAGAGATTTATGTAAACACTCAATGGGATAAACATTCTCCTATCACGGAACAACAAACTGATCGCGTTGTGATTAATGGCGATGTCTCAGGGAGTACTGTTGTTCACATCAATCTCCAAACCGATAGCTCTGCTATTTGGGAAGAACGCATGGCGTCACTTCCTTTAGGGACACATGGGATTTCAATCATTCAAGTTTCCGGACAAGCAAATGAAAATTCCTTCACGTTAGCAGGAAACTATACGACAATAGGTGAACAACCTTATAAATATGTACTCACAGGCTATAAACCAGGAACATCTCATGAGAGCCAAAATCTTTTTGGCAAAAATAATCATGATTTTTGGGATTTCCGCTTACAGAATGCCTACATTGATAAAGACAAAAAAGTTCGAGCCCTTTTACCACAGGTAGCAAACTATTTAACCATATCTAATACTTTATTTTCTGCTGGATTTACTGATGTAAACAATCAAAACACGTTGTTAGACAATATGCGCACAACAGTATTTGGGGCAAAAGACAATAAAAAGAATGGTATCTTTTTCTCTTCCTACGGCGAGAAGGTCACCCTATCTTCCAACCGCGATCCACTGCACTATGGTTATGGTGCTGATGTAAACTATACTGCCTTACAATTAGGAGGCATATTAGCCGCCTTAGAAAGCAAAGACATAAGCGCATATTTTGGTCTTTTAGGAACGTACGGAAAGCTTGCCTTTACGCCAAAAGAGATGCAAGATTCTGAAAAGACAACGCTTGATAAATGGTCACTTACCGCTTATAGCGGCATCCAGCATAGCAATGGTATATATGTCAACGCTCTTCTTTCTTACGGAACCTTAAAAGGAAATATTACCACAGCTCTTGTTGGGAATGCCGCAAAATTAGATGGTACCGAGATGCTTAATATATCTGCAACCATTGGTCAGAAATTAGCAACCGATACAAAAGGGCTGGTCTTTGAACCACAAGCTCAATTCATTTATCAAAATCTCATATTTGATATTTTCTCAGATACCAATGGCTTAAAAGTAGACATGGGCAATCCACATCAATGGTTGATCCGTTTTGGTGGACGTTTAACAAAAACGATAATGGCTGTTGAAGAAAACAAGGCTGTTTCCTTCTATGGTAAAATGAATGTTATCAGAACTTTTGGCGATGGTAAAACAATAAAAATTGCTGATACCTTTCATGTTGATCCTACCGGCTCTTCAGTTGAGGGAGGCATGGGGGTGAATGCATATCTTTCTCAAAATATCGTACTAAACGCCGATATCAGCTATCGGCAAAAACTGCAAAAAGCCGGTGTATCTGGCACCAATTTTTCTGGCGGGATACGTTATCGTTTCTAAAGCAGAAGTTAATTTTAACTTAAATAAAAGGGCAGCACAAAGTGCTGCTTTTTTATTTAAATTTATACATTTTTTAATTCTCAAAAATCATTATCACATCAAAGAAGATTTTGACTTATAATATTTCTTTTGCGTATTGAATAAAAAACTGAATACCATAACAATCTCTCATCAAAATACCCCACGCATAAAATTTTTATGTCTTATATTATGACCACACCTCAAGCGATAATGTTTTTATAGCACAACAGAATAAGCATTCATGCGGATTTTAAAAAAGTCAGCACCTTCTTCGCTGTAGACGCTCCATTTATTTTAGATGATGTGCATTTAATATACCTGCTATAAAGACTAGTATCTGGTATAAATTCTTAAAGGCATGTTTTTCCTCTAAAATCTCAATGCTACAGCAGCTCCATTATAAGACAAGATATTGATTTATAAAGACAATTAATTGTTTTCCATGTTAAATGAGAAACCAGAATATCGTTAGATTCTTTCATTTTAGACCTGTTCCATGTTGAAGCAACAAAAACCATATTTCTTACAAGTGACAAGAGGGAAGAGCCATGGGGATAAAAAACTATTAAGAAAAGATTAAAAATGCCTCTAATGAACTATCTCAAGTGCCAAGGGCTGTAGCAACATTGGGATCAAACAAAAAATATGACAGTGTTGAAAAATATAACAATATCAATTTGCTCTTTTATTAAGCATAAAGATGGTCGCGCCCTATAGATTTTATATTATTTCCATGGGAACTTTCTTATTATACCATTCACAAGCACCGTTGCATCAAAGATATCGTTGCACTGCCCCACAAACACCATCACGAAATAGACTTGAGAGCTTAGATATCTCTTTAAAACAAGGCCGTGAATTAGGAATAACAAATCCATTCTATTTTGAGTATTTTGTTGAGTATGAAAGCCATCCCCCCAGTAAAAAACACAATAAAAAAAGCGTGAAACAATGTGTAATCTTCATTATTTAACAGATAGTGCTTTAGATACTTTTGAAAGACATAAGCTAAATTAAAGGACAGTGGTACAAAGGGAAGCTGATTTCTACCCTCTTTATTCTTTCCCAATAAGATCACCTCCCCATTTCAAATATTACGCCAACAAAGGTATCGCACTATATTCACTCAAATCTGGATGCTCTCTCCAATCTGGTATACAAAAACTAAAAACAGCAGAAGAGAATATTAAACCGCTTTAATTTTTGTCTCAAACATATAGATTTAAGCAACTAACCGCTTCATATCACCACACTTCAAAGGACAATACTTCATGAAGCTTATAGGCAATATTCATCACATACTCTTCATCATTCATGCTTTTTGCTAACTTGGTGGTTATAGCAGAGTGAACGCACCCGATCCCATCACGAACTCGGCCGTGAAACGCTCCAGCGCTGATAATATTTTACCTTAAGGCAAGGGAGAGTAAGTCGCCGCCAGATCTGCTAAATGCATGCAAAAGACCAATGTATAAACCTTACATTACCACAGCCCCAAGGAAGCTGTTTTTAAGGCATCACAGGCTGGTCTAAATATTCTCTTGATCGCCTCTCCCCCTAAACTAAAAAATGAAGCTCCCTATTAACTCAGTCTGCAAACAATGCTCTGTAAATAATCCGCCTTCTCTGAGTTCTCTTCCGGCCAGCTTCTCACCGCATGCGGTTCACATCACGATACCTTTAAAAATACTGTTTTAAGAACAGCGTTTTACAGTACATCAGGATAATAATTTAAATACCAAAATGCGCTTAAAACAAGTCTATTCACTAAACGCACTATTTATCCAAATCAACTGCCCCACCTAATCATTGTCATTAGTTAGAACAGCCCGTATTAATCAGATTTGAATTTATTCCTCTATTTCTTTTGCACGTCCAGATAGTTGTATAGCTTTAGAAAGATCATTAACTGCATTTAAATGTGTTTGAAGTAATTCACTATTACGCTGTAATTTTTCTTGTAAATCAGACAACAAACTTTCAACCTCATGCTCAATATCTTGATTCATGTAGCGCTTCACATCACTCATGGATTTATTAAGATCACGCAAACCACGTATTTTACGCAAATTTATTTCTTCGTAATCTGGAACACCACTGCTCTCTAGCATATTGCTTTCATAATCAACAACTTGAGCTAATCCTTTAACAGCAGCAACAAATTTTGTCATCGCCCAATCACGATCAATAAGGTTGTTATCAAGAACTTTTGCTTTTGCCGCAAAACTATCATCACCATATTGCACTACAGACATTTTTACTTCCCCTTCAACACTATTGTTCAATCTTACTTTCAAATGAGGGAGATTAAACAGGTTCTCTTCAATGCTGATACACTCAACCAAGCTCGTAATCGAACATTGCTACAACAGCACGACAATCCTTCAAAGTGTATACCACTTCAACTTTTAACGCGTTCTCTCAAATATTTTTTCTTTGCTCCAAAACCATCATTGTGGCTATACTAATCCATCAAAACGCTATAAACTCAAACCTTACAGCAATATCGAAACTTCCATATTTGCTCTGTCTATTTCGCCTTGCCGATTTTATCTTTGCCGATTTTATCACGAGCTCATCTTCAATAGAAAATAACAATGCTAGAAAATAACAATGCTTTCACGAGAACTTCAGCCACCACGAGAACTTCAGCCACAAAAATATCTGCCGACAAAAAACCGCAGTCTATCTTGCAGCATATAAAGACTTAAGCCCATCAAAAATTTCAGCATTTTACTGATAGAAGCACTTTACCCTCCATAACCTCATGGCTCTCTCTGCACTTAAACTTGTACACCTTCTGGCACCCCATAAGATGGCGCCCGACAAGATCAGTTTGCACCCATTCAAAAGGACACCCCCCTCTCCCATACTCTTTCTGCACACATGCAGTATTTTGCATAAAACACAAAAAGAATGCTCTTTTGAACAGATCAGCCATACAGCAATATAAAAAAGGACACCTTAAAATAGCTAAACAGCCATCAATCTTCCTTTTTTAAATTATCATTCGCTTTTCTTTGCAATAAACGACTATATAAGATTTTTTGAACCTTTTCAAGAGTTTCTTAGCCAATCAGTTCGATACGTCTTCAATCGCATATTCACGCGCTTGTTTTAAAGAAATATCTCTTAAGTGCACCCAAGCCTATTTAGCACCGCGGCCCATGAATGGTACAATGATAAATCTTCCATGACATGTATAAAATCCATTGAGCACTTTCCATCTTTACGCTTAATAAAAGAAGCAAGCCAGCACCATCACATATTTTTCTAACCCCTTATGTTCTGATACCCTTGGCACTTGAGACGGTTCATAAAGCGTGGCCTTTCTTGTATAATTTCTCTGCGCATGGGCGCTCCCTGCTTGTAACTGCAAAAGACGTTGTTTTGGTTAATTCACCACGAAACAGATTTGGAATAAAAAAAATTCCAGTATTCAGGGATCTAATTCAAGTTGAATAACGATAGATTATCATCTATAAATCAAAATATTATCCAATGCATAATGCTTAACGCTCCCCCCATTGATATTTTCAGAATTTTCACAGCATCTTCTTACAGATTATTTCATTCCATAACACAGTTTGCTCTTAATATCGCGACTTTACATGTGCTACTGGTATAAAAACAGAGAAACAATCATTTTATAATCAAGGTACAATTTTTGTTTACGATCTTTCTCTCGTTTTCAACCTTTTAAATGCAGCTCTTCTCTTTCATAATCATCACATTTCAAATCTATTCCATGTTGAATAAATTAAAATCACTTGCTTGCACATCACAAACAACGCCTTGATGTGTTGATAAAATACGCTGAAAGAAAAATGCCTCTTATGAACCTTAGCAAATGCCCAGAACTATAATAAACATTGGAAGCAAGCATACAATAATTGTGACTTGCTCTTTCATAAGTATAAAAATGATAGCATTCTATAAATTTTTATATTATTCAAATTTTATATTATTTCACGAGAGCTTTACTGTTATACTATTCACATTTACCGTTATACCATTTACGAGTGTCATCGTAAAATGTCTGTCGTGTGCGTTGAGAGATGTTTCTTTAAAACAAGTACATAAATATGCAATACAAATATACGAATATACAACATAAGTATATTTCGTTTGGAGCGTTCTTTACTTTTGTGCAAAATATGCCCCATTAGAGCAGCATTAACCAATCTTGCTATGAGATAAACGATCAGAAAACATTTTTGTCTTCCGCCGCTCACCTTAAAGAACCAAGATCTTAACTCAATCGGCTCTGTACGCAGTCCGAATTTTTGTCAAACGCTCTTCTCTTGACTTTCCCCTCATCTGATTCACTTAAACGAAAAGCTCAACAAATAAACCTACGAATATTCATCGTACACTAAAAAATACTTAAACGTTCCAAGAAAACTTATATGTCTTATATTATCGTTATAAATGACAGTGCTTTATAGCATAACAGGATAAAAAAAGTTTCCAGAAACACAAAACTTACAAAATCAATCAATAGTCCTTTTAAAGCTTTCTTTTTTAGTATTCACAATACTCCAACTCCTTAAGCTTTTATAAAAAAAGGAACAATTTTAAGCTTGCCGAATATATTGTATCAGCATATATTACAGATTGTAACATATTGTTATTCATAAAATCACCTCAAAAAGAACAGAAAGAGGTTTTTATGGCTGATCTCATAAAAGCCGCTATGCTTTATTCAACCTTGATTATCACCATCAATGCTTTTGTTGTTATTTTAGTTCTCGTAATAGAAATATACTAAGCATACTCTTTTGGCTTTTTATAATCTGTGCAAATGAGCATCTTAATTTCACATAAGAGCAAAGCAGAATTTTAATTCTACAGATAAACCACACACCTAATTTCAAACATCGCTTGCAACTATTTGAGTATAAACTCTGCTTTTTGTATGCATTTTTAACCATCAGTGTCCGTCTTTTCACGCTATCTTGAATCTCAACTTCACTCCCAGCTTAAAAAACGAAATTTTCTACCAGATCCGATCTGTAAATAATTTGTCTCCTTATTGAGTAAGTTTCTCTTGCTCCCCCCTTCAAGGGCATATCACAATTCTAAAGGATAATATTTCATGAAGCTTATAATAAATCTATTGAAAACCATCTTTACCCTTATGAGAAAATAAACCAGCAGCATCACACACTTTTCCAGCCCCAAATGTTGCAACAATCTTTAGCACTTGAGATCGTTCATAAGAGGTATTTTTACTTCTTTCTTCAACAGTTTTTATCCACACGGCTCTCCATGCTTGTAACGTGCAAGAAGATGGTTTTAATTAATTCAACCGAGAACAGATTTGGAATAAGAGAAGCTTACGTTATTCGAGATCCTTATTCAACATAAAATAATTAAATTATTTTTATAAATCAAAATGTTATTCAGAAAAACATTCATCACACACTCGAGAACAAAAAACACCTCATACGTAAAGTTTTATATGCGCTCCACCGCTCAACATGATAATATCACAACACAATTAAGATAAAAAAATAACAAGGAAAACCCTTGTAAACTCACAAAAGAGAGAGGAGAAAAATGAAAAGATGTGGAGAGCGCTCAATTCCTCACACATCCAGCAAAACCGTCCTAGCAAAACAGCCTCACAACTTAACTAATGTTATAATATTCTCAAATCAAAAGCAATTTTTTTAAAATAGTTTGAGAAAAACATTTGAGTATGAAACGATAATAATTCTATTCAGAATGTTTTTCTCTTTATTAAAACAGAGAAAAGTAATTTCCAAACAAATGTTTCCTCCGAATTTTTCCGAAATTAGCCGCAACGCTTAAAGACGATCTTAGTGTGATGAAACATTTATTTGTGATAAACGCAAAAAAACACCCCAAAGATAAATTTAATCTCATATTTTAAATACATGTAACCAAAGCATTAAAAAATTAGCAGTAACACGTAACAACTCATTGGGAGGCAATACTATCTACAATTGAAAGCACTTTTGGGCTTAACAATGACAGTATAGCATCCGTTTATACAAAGAGTACTAAGCGTAAAAGACTAATTCTTGAAGCCATAAAAAGACTCTCTAAAAGTTAGAGATAGCCTGAAAACGCAATAGAATCAATAACTAAACAATTCTTTATTTATTGAACTGTATGTTTTTAATTAATGCCAAACATAAGTTCCATATATGCTTGTCTGGCATGTTGGCAATTTTTAGATTTCTCCATAGAAGATTGATCCAGCTTTTCACATTTTTTTGCCCACTCTTCGAGTAATGTTTTATCTTTCTTAAATTCCGCTACGCTATAAGTTTTTTCACAACCAGCAACGACAAGTCCAGTACAAACCAGCAATGCTGTAATAATAACTTTATTCATAAATAAATTCCCTTTTTTCAAATTTACAAAGTTTAGGACACAATTTAGGGCCTTAAAAAAAGTTCTACATATGCTTGTCGAAGGTTTTTACAATTTTGAGAGGATTTGAGCGGTGAATCATCCTTCTCACATTTCTTTGCCCATTCCTCGTATAATTTTTCATTTGTTTTAAATTCTTTTACACTATAAGTTTTTTCACAACCAGTAACAGCAAGTCCAGTACAAAGGAGCAATGCTGTAATAATGACTTTATTCATGATTTAATTCCCTTCTTTTTTATCTTCAGTTTTTTCTTGGTCGTCCTTTCCAGAGCCGAAAATTCCCCATTTTTTACGAGTTTCTAATTCAGCTTGTTCTGCGTTTTTACAATTTTTTGAATCAAAACTTCCTGCAATAAAACATTTCTCTAACCACTGATTGAGTAATTTGGGATCTTTCTTAAACTCTGCTACGCTATAAGTTTTTTCACAACCAGTAACGACAAATCCCACGCAAAGCAGTAGCGCTGTTATAATGATCTTGTTCATGATTTAACCCCTCTCTTTGTTTTATATTTTATTAACAATATCTTTGGGTTCACATCCCCTCCTATATTGTGACCTTGCGTCTAACTTTCCTTTGCAAATACGTACACTTCCAACGCAAACATATTAAATCATGAAAACTGCTTTCATTTATCAGACTTGCATTTGTAACATTATCTGCACGGCAGCTCTTTGTATTTGAAGTGTTAAAACTTCAGCAAAAATTCTGATATCTTGACATTCTCAAAAAGCTTTTTAATCATTTCTTTTCCTTCAAGAACCTCTTGGTAACGAGAACAGTACGAATATCTTACCCAAAATTCGTTATGCCTATACCCATTGCAAATTCCCTGCAAACGAAAGAATACACCTTTTAATCAACTAATTGCGCTCTTATCATTTCTAAACCACCGGAAAAGAAAGCTTTAAGTCCCCCCCTGCACTTTTTAAAAGCCAATAGAAATGCTAAAAAAGCAATCTTATACATTCCAATTGAAGAAAAAAGCCTATTGCCTTGCGTACCATTACAGCTGGCATTAACTATTTAAGACTATAAAATCATATAAATGTAAGAAATATTGTCTATAATATGCTCAATGACTTCTTTTGTTTATTAGGAAAAATTATAGCGCGTCAATATCAGTAAATTTTACTTATTTTTATCCCCCCCCTTTATAAACATGAATATAATTTAATAAAACGGATTGCTGCATAACAGAAAAAAATAATCAACGCTACTCTTAATTACATTATTACATTATTTACCCATGTATTAAGTAAAATAAACAAAAATAACCTGATGTTTAAAATCATTATCAAGATAATTTTTATGGAAGAATAAACTTATCTATTCATCTAGCGGATAAGATCACAAGTAGTATGATGATTATCACATTTATAGGGAAAAGTTTGAAACGGAGAATTTTTCGCAAACTCATAGCTCTTTCATAAGATGATACAGAACCTTATGAAAAACAACTTAAATGAAGCAACCATCGTGAAAAAAGAAGAGCACTTTTATTATTAACTTCGTATAAAAACAATCGATATCATCTCTAGAAAAAGAACTCAAACCAATGAAATTATCGTATCATTTTTTACACTTTTCCGTATTTTTGTGAAAGCAATTCGCGGACCTCATCAGCTATTTTAGTTCCACGACTTGCACAACTGACCTTAATCAACCGATGCAAACTTTCTGGTATATCAATCGTGAGGCGCTTCATACCTCCACTCATGCTCCCTTTGTGGCTTCCTACCCATGCATCCGCTGTTAAAGGAATTGATTTATTGGTTGGTTTTGTGCCGATTTTAATTTTTTTATTCATCGCGCTAACTCCTTGATTTCCGCTGCAACCGCTTCAATCTCTGCTGCTGCTGGTCCTTGCTCATCAACTTCATAAACCGCCTTCCCCTGTGCTGCTGCTTCTGCAAAAATCACGCGCTGCGCAACGCTAGAAGAAAGAACATGCACGAGGTATATGCCAAGAGCTTCGTTCACATCACGCCCTATCGCTGTATTGACGATTTTACGATTAATGACAAAAGCAGATTTAAGATTTTCTTTATAAACGCGTGCTTCATCAATCAGCTTTACAATTCCATCCGCTGCCCAAATATCATAGGGACTAGGCAAAACAGGGATAAGCACCAAATCCGAAGCCATAAGAGCACTACGAGCAAGATCCGTCACACGCGGAGGACCATCGATAATAATATGATCATAACCATGACCAATCTGTGTAATCTCTTTGTGAACCGTTGCACGCGGTAAACCAATAACCGAAAACAAAGGTGCATCTTCACGTGCAGCAGCCCAATCCAATGCGCTTCCCTGTGGATCAACATCAATAAGCAATACACGTGCACCAGTACGTGCAAAACTGGCGGCAAGATTAACACTCAACGTCGTTTTTCCGACACCTCCCTTTTGATTCAAAAGTCCAATGATCATCCATTACGCCTTTCAGTATTATCGTTTTTACGATTATACTGAAAGTAATAAAAGAAACAAGCATCCAATACGTGCAAAATAACCATTTCTCCCATTTTCAGGATAAATAACAATAGCCCGCAATTTTTTATAATATTCTTTAACATGAGCAAAACATTATGAAGATGATATTCTTGAAAATAACAAAATAAATTTAAAAGAGGCATGCTCTTCTTCCCCCCTACCCTAAAACGAAGATTCTTAAATCCATGTCGATCTGTAAACAATGTGCTGTAAATGATCCAGCTTCTTATTTTGCACCGGCCTTTTGGGATTCTCCCTTCATGCAATCCACTTAATGCAACTCTACAAACAAACTCCACTCTGAATATACAACAAACTATAAGGAGAATTCATTGTTTTGCACGTTGAATGAGAGAGCTGAAATCAGGAAGATTCTCTCATTTCATGCCTCTTATATTAAATTAATCAAAATCATATCTCTTGTACGTTACAAGCGGGATTGGCGTGTGGGCAAGAACTGTACAAGAAAGGATTTAAAATGCTTCTTATGCAGAATCTCAAGTACCAAGAACTATTACAATATTGGGGGTTGGCAAATATAACAATGGTACCGACTTCCTTCTTCATAAGCGTAAAGAGAGTGGTGATCCATGAATTTTATACTCTTTGACGCTCGACAGAGTAAAATGGGCTTAAGAGAAATAAGGATACCTCTAGCAAGCGCGTAAACAAACAACACAATGAAATATCTATGTTTAGTAAACACTATAGATTATCCATAAAGACCAAACATCCGTCTTTTATAAGATCGCATAACGAACATGTTGCGGAATGAGATATTTTGCATCTTACAGCTCATTTTTCCCAAATAGATCTTCTCGACAAAAAGAATATTTTTGTTAAGATGCCAGTGAAAAACTTACCTTCATTATGTTCTTTCTATATATTAGACCAGAGGGTATCGTGAAGATCGTGCAATTGAGAATAAATAAAAATGAATTTACAACAAATTGAACCTGATATTTTTATCAGCGCCCAACTTAGCATAGAAAATATCAAAACATTGGCACAAGCTGGTTTTAAAACAATTATCTGTAACCGCCCCGATCACGAAGAGCTCCATCAACCTGACTTTTCTAGCATTAAAACGGTCGCAAATGAATATGGCATAAAAGCCTATCACATTCCCATTTCTCCTCCAACTATAGAAAAGTCAGCTGTTGAAGCCATGCAAACAATTTTAAAAACAGCCTCTCTGCCTCTTCTTGCCTATTGTCATCACGGATCACGCTCGCTGCATCTTTATCGCTTAGCGCGTCTTTAAACAGAGGGGTTGCATACTTCCGCCTCGTCTTAAAAGACGAAGATTCTTAAATATACATCGATCTGTAAAAAAATAATCAGTCAATAATCTTTGTCTTGCACCTTTCCACTCAGGCTTCACATTTCATAAAACTCTATGAGCAAGCTTTGCTCCTCAATATACAACAAGCATGCACACCCGAAGCCATAAAAATGCATGAAAATTCATATGATGATCAAAGAAAATTATTTTCACCTCACTTTTTATCACTGCTCCACCTTCTTTTTCTCTTCCTTTACCAATACGAGCTCATTCATACGCCACAGACACCTAAAACGACAGTAAAACCACTAAGAAAACCCATATTCCGAATAAAAGGCATGCAGAGTATTTTATAAAAAAGCCGTAAGCCATAATCTATGATTAACTGCGACATATTGATTTATAACAATTAATTATTTTGCACGTTGAGTGATAAATCCTAATACCGTAAGATTCTCTCAAGTCTATTTATAGTGAATCAATCAAAAGCGTGTTTCTTACATGTCACAAGCAGGAAGTGTTCATGTGAAATAAAACGAGTTAAGAACAAACTCTCATAAGCGCTCTCAAATAGCCTAGACTGTACAACACTAAAGGCTTGTCAATATAACTGATGGTGTCGGATTCTCTTTTATTAGGCATAAAGATGATAGCGCTCAACGAAACTTGCATGATACCATTCATGAGAGCCATCATGAAAATGAATATGAGAAGCGTTGAGAGATATTTCTTTAAAAGAAGTGCATAAATTAGTAAAACAAGGACATTCCAGCATTTTATTTTACCTGTGGGACCTGATATCCTATGCAAAGAACAACAAAAGCCTGAAGCTGTTATTTTCATGATTTAAGAGATATTGCTCTGGACACTTTTGAAAGTGGCAAACCCGAATGTAAAAAAGACTGTCATCTGGACTGATTTTCCCCTTTATAACTTCATATTTTTCCCCAATAAGGCTGTAAACCGGTTTCAGAGATTATCCAAATGAATATAGCAATAGACTCTCCCCATCTGGTATACAAAAGCTGTAACAGTAGAGAGAGCACTAAAGCGCCTTAATCCTTATCTCAAACATACTGCTCGCGTTGAGAATCGCTAAACAAAAAGTTTTATGAGAAAAACAACACCATAAAGTCATGAATAGACCGAACATAGATTGGAAAGATGTTCTAACTTTTATCCAATATTTCTATCAAAAAACAACAAAACATTATTGGCTTTGTGTTTTCATATCCTTACAAGACTGTCTTTCCTTTTCATTATGGGCGTTACATTTGTGAAAGACAAAGGAAATATATGGATAGTTTTTAACTTGAAAATCTGAAAGATTGACGTGTTACGACAACAAAATTGTGCCTTTATCCATCAAAAGCATTAGAAATTTTGAAACAATACAACTGCTTTCTCGCAATGATTTCTTTTATCTACAATCAATCGCAGTCTCCTTAATATGCATTCCCCATCACAATATATAAGAGAAACGAAACTTAAAGCATTTTCCAGCAGCTTCATTCTCGTTTACGTGATTGGTCAGCACGAAAACTGCTGCTGACCACTAATCTTCTTCACAAGACTCGACAAACAAAACTTTTTTAAAAATATTCATTACATAATACAAAATATCACATGCGTAAGGTTACACGAACCAACTCTCATCATAAACGATGATACAGCATAAATGACATAATAAGCCAAATTAGAAAAAAGAAACAATAAACTTTTAAATAAAAAAAGTCATCAATTAAATTTTATCAAACTATAAGCTTAAGATCGCAAGAAATTTTAAAAACAGCCTTTCTCCTTCTTCACGTCTATTAGTGCTAAATAGGCTGGTTGCTTATTCTTTACTGCATCTTTTATGATAAGTTTTAACGTATCAGAAAGAAACAAGCAGTAAAGTTTTGAATGACAACAAAAACCATAACGTTAACTTTGAAAAAAATGATGCCAAAATCAGATCTTCAGATATTCGATTCTCCCTCTCAACAACGGAAAAAACATATATTCCACGATGTTTTGGAATATATCTTTGTGATTATAATCACTTTAAGTGCTATTTTTACAGCTCTTCTCTCTTTTTCAGATCAGTTTAGGACATATTTTTAAAAGTAAGCAGCCTATCCAACGTTGATAATGGTTGTACTGTCTTTAAAACTTCTTTTGCTTTTTTTTCATCACGATGCATTTGCGCAATCAAAGGTTCAAGCCCATCAAATTTTTCTTGTCCTCGCAAAAACTGGAAAAAAGAAACGATACAGCTTTCCCCATAAAGGTCGTCGTTAAAGTCAAACAAATAGGTTTCCAAAAGGGGCGCCCCATCCTTAACAACCGTTGGACGACAACCAAAGCTTGCAACACCATCATACAAAACACCGTTCGCACGACGCAAACGTACCGCATAAACACCATGAGCCAAACGAACTTGGGGAGGCAACATTTGATTAGCGGTAGGAAATCCCAAAAGACGTCCAAGTTTTTCACCTTGAATAATATTGGAGCGTATCCGATAGTGATACCCTAACAAATGGGCTGCTTTGTCCACTTCCCCTTGTGAGAGAAGTTGCCGAATAAAACTCGAGGAAATGATCAAAGATTGTGACTCTTGAGGACGAGCAACGCAAGGAACTTGCACAACCTCAAATCCATATTTCTCTCCCCTTTGGCAAAGAAGATGTACATTTCCACTTTTCTGATGACCAAATTGAAAATTTTCGCCTGTCACCACAACTGAAACATCAAAAACTTCCTTTAAAAACGACTTAATAAATTCGTCCGCTGAAAGAGCGGCAAACTGTGCATCAAAGGGCTGTTCAATCACGCCGTCAAAACCAAGGGTTTTAAAAATTTCAGCTTTTTCAGCTGCCTCTGTCAAACGATAGACAGGAGCTGAATGTTGAAAAAAACTTCTTGGATGGGGTTCAAACGTTAAAACAACAGATGGTTTCTTTTTTATACGCGCGAAATCAAGTGCTTTTTGCAACACCACCTGATGCCCACAATGAACACCATCAAAATTTCCAAGTGCCAACACTGCTCCCCGCCAAGCCGAGGGAAACATATGAATTCCCTGAAGACGCAAAAAATTAGTCATTACTGAAGTGCCCACATGATTGCTTGTGGTTTATAACCATGATGTTCAAGAAAAGAATGCAAAGCTTGCTTATCAACCACACCCTTTTGCGTATAATCATAATGATGAATCCCCCCCATAATATAAAGGGCATCAAGACCAAAGTGAGCCGCCCCCTTAATATCCGTTAAAAGACCATCACCAATAGCTAAAACTTGACTTTTTTCTACTGTTCCCCGTATTTTTTGAAGTTTTTCAAAGGCACATTCATAAATAGGCGCGTGAGGTTTTCCAGCAATGCGCACCTCCCCCCCTAATTGTTGATAAAGACGAGCCAATGCACCAGCGCACCAAAATTCTTTATTTCCATAATGGACAATCACATCTGGGTTCGCACAAATAAAAGGTAAATTCCGCGACCGCATACGACGAAACATCTCCTCATAAGCAGAGGGTTCTTCGTCAAAATCTTCAAGAAAACCGCTACAGACGACAACAGAAGCCTCCCATTCTTCAACAAATTCACACTCTAACCCTTCAAACAGCACCAAATCACGTTGTGAACCAATGAAAAAAACTTTACGTGGAGCAGTCTGAATGAGATCGCGCGTTACATCCCCTGAAGTGATAATGGCATCATAATAGTCGCTATGAACATTCATGCTTTGTAATTGAGCAGCAACATCTTCCTGTAGCCGAGGAGAATTGGTTAATAAAATGACAGTTTTTCCCATTTGTCGGATTTTATACAACGCCTTCAACGCTGGTTCAAATGCATGCACACCGTTATGCACAACACCCCACACATCACAAAAAACAGCATCATAATGCGCTATAATAGTCTCAATATGGGTAAGTTCATTCATGGTGCACCTATCTCTATTTGTCATTTAAAGCTGTCTTTTACTTTAAAACTACTTACCGAAAGATAATACTTGTGTCATCTGCTTTCTCAAACCATATCCCAACTTTTTATCGTCTATAGAGATCATAAGAAATGATAAAATAACTAAGTTATCATTAAGTTGTGCAAAATTCTAAAATGCTTGATAGCAAAAGCTTATCATTCCCCAATGCTCATTTTTCTCATAAAAATTTTAATTCTAACAACAACGACGTTGATAGAGTTTTTTATCTAAAATACTCAAATTCTTCACTGAGAAAATAAACGTATCCCCCTCTTAAAAACATGCATCATGAGAAAGCCCAATATATTTTCTCATTTCAAATTTGTTTATATTGAGTCAATCAAAACCTATTCGCTTACACATTATAAGCAGAGAGCGTACAGATAAAAACACGTGAAGAAAGAAAAAATAGCTCTTATGCTCCCTTTCAAAGGCAAAAACTGTCGTAATATTTTGAACTGGCAGAGAGTATGTGTCGTCCGAGCATCTTTTTTTCAGTAAAGATAGCAATATAGCTTTTATCCCATTTATAGAGGCTTTTACGCTATATACTTTACGAAGCGCCATTGTAAAATAGGCGCTAACATTGAGAAATATCTTCTAAAACAAACATGTGAATATACAACAATCAGATCTATAATGTTTTGAGTTTATTTTGCATGAGGGCTCTTTACTCATAAAAGCTTTCCCCTATCATCATGATATCTCAGACGCATCAAAACAAGCCATTTTGGTTATTGGTTAAGAGCAACACCGTAAGCGGTGCCTTGAGCTTAAAAACCAAGCTTTACCTTCGTAAAATGCATATCTGATGTCATGAGTTGAGTAAGCAAACCTTAAAAGTTTGAAAGGCAAACAACCTCCTATTAAAAAAAATCTATCCGTCTCAAGAAAAACTATTTTTATTGCCAATCTCCTAAAATTACTTTATGAATCGAAAAGTGTTTTGATCGCATACGCAACGATCAAAAGGGGTCTTGAAAACCCAAAACCCTAGCGTAAAAATAAACCCACTATGTGGGTATCCCAGAATTCCGAGAGATTTTCCTATGTCCAGGTGCTCCAAGCACTAAAAGCAAAATGCTGACTAGGGTTCAGTGTTTTCAAGCTCTCGGAATACCAATGCGAGGGCGCTCGCACCTAGAGGGGGAAAATGCAAGCTCAAAATCTTAATATTGATCTTTTTGTAGGCAAAAAAATTCGCTTTAGGCGAAAAATGCTAAAAATGTATCAAAAAACATTAGGGCATCATTTAGGTATCACTTTCCAACAAATCCAGAAATATGAAAAAGGCTTAAATCGCGTGAACGCAGGACGTTTAAAGGAAATTTCCGATATTTTGAATATTCTGCTTGCCTTTTTTTACACTGATATTGTCACAAAAGAAAATACCCCATACCATTATGATGAAATCGCAGCAAGCAGAGAAGAATATTTGCTTTTAAAAAGTTTTAGAGTCCTCACATCTGTTAAACAGAAAGCGATTTTAAACTTAATTTGTGATCAAAATTAAAACACTTTAAAAGCATAGCTATAGGGTACTACACGCCCTATTCTTGGCTTTCTCCCCACACCTCAAGGGACGCTCCCTCCTCAAACCGGTTGATAAACAATCCGCCTTCTCAAAAATAGCTCCTTCTCAGCTTCCAATTTCATAGGATTCCTTTCACAAAATTATATAAAAAAGCCCTCCCTTGAATATTCATCACACTCTCTTATCAAAACAGCCTATGCATAAATTTTTGTGTCTTATATCACCATACCGCAAACAATAGTGTTTTACAGCACAATAGGACAAGCATTCATACGTATAAAGGGTAGCGCCCTCTTCGCTGTGGACACTCCATTAATTTTAAACGATGTGCATTTAATATACTTTCGTAAGATGCCTGCTTATAAAGGCATAAAGGTGAAAACCATTTACCATCTTTCCCATCTCCTTTTAATTCAGCTTTACGGCTTTCAAAAATACCCAAAGCAATATCTTTTAAATAATGCAGATTGCTTATTGCCTCACGCTTTTGTTTATCGCGTTCTTTAATGGGGTAACAACCCTCACGTAAAATAGAACGCCACCCAATTTCCAATTCATAGACTTGTTTAAAAAAACATCTCTTAAAGTACCCAAGCCCACTTCGCGACAATGCCCATGAATGGTATAACGGTAAATTCATTGAGCAGCCCCATCTTTACGCTTGTGGGGAAGCAACCCGGCACCATCACAAACTTTGCCAGCTCCCAATATTGCAACAGCTCTTGGCACTTAAGACGATTCATAAGAACTATTTTTAGTCCTTTCTTATACAAATTCTATCCACATACTCACCCCGCTTGTGATATGCAAGAAAGTGATTTTGATTGCTTCAACATAAACAGGTTTGAAATGAGAGAATCTTACGATATTCGGGACTCTCACTCAACATACAAAACAGTAAATTATCATTATAAATGAATTTATTGTATAAAGACTTGGTATCATTATACATTCCTAAAAGCATATTCTTTCCTCTAAAGTCTCAATGCGATACCAATGCCATCATAAGACAACGCGATCCTATACTCTCGTGAGAATAACCCTCAATTTTACAAAGTTGAAACAAAAAACATAATGACCAATACAATTTGAGGCAATTATCTAAAAAATGATAACGATTACTACCTATAAAAATTAAAGAAGCAATTATTCTTTGAATAGTAACTTCTTTATTGAGACATTAATATATCAAAATTTATTGTAGAGTGTATATTTCTATTAAAAGCCGTGTTCACGACCTGTAGAATCAAGCTTTGGCGAGAAAAATAGTTCATTATCTGCTTGGAGAACATTTTGACAATTTTTAGATTCCTGAACAGCTAGTCCTGAAAGAAAACATTTCTTTCCCCATTCTTCTCTTAATTTTGCATCTTTCTTAAAATCTTCCACACTATAAGTTTTTTCACATCCCACAACGAATAATAGAGCCATGCATAATAAAATAATTTTTTTCATTTTACCCCTCTTTAAAGAGCTTATTTGTTAACATCATCACCTAAATGGATTTTTAATTTTCACACTGTATGAGAATACAGCCTTACTATTACTTGCTTGCTTTCACAGCAAATACTCTGAGTAAAATAACGCAAGAAGAGCTCACGACAACCATTGTATGAATTTGTCATAAATACTATGAGAAGGAAAAAGCCAAAACTGACCACAAATGATAAAATCAGAAAGCGGACTAAAGCTTTTGTCCAACTAATTTCAAATATAGAGACTGTGATAAAAATTATCCCTATCCAGTAGGATAATCTATGAACATTATAATGGTTAGTATTGCGATCAATGAACTATGAGGCCATAATAAAAAAGTACGAGCCCCTTCTTTTACCTATTTATATTTTGGTCATTGTTCCCCATCGAAGGCCTAAATAGAAACGTTTTGTGATATATAGAAAACAATCAGCAATGCAAATTATTTTTACGAAGATTTCTTCGTGTAGAGTCTATTTGAAATCCATCCATCATTTGGAAGTCTGAATTTAAAAGCAGATAATTATGAAAGCTTTTCAAGAAATGCAACAGATTGATCACTTTTAAATAAGTAAAAAACGTGATCCAATCCTGAAGACAAAATTCTGATGAAAAAACTTTTGCTATGAATTCTTTTAAGGCATTGTGAAAGATTCTATCCGTTATATCAAACCTTACACCATTTTGAAATTTGTTCATTTTTACTTTTATCAACACCACTCTAGAAATCCGTTTCTTGAGCGTTTTTTATCGCCTCACTTCTCCTTCAAACACAAATACTCAAAAATGCTTTGCCACCAACAATGACATTCCCGCCTCTTTTTAAAGCACATCAATAAGAGAAGCTATTTTAAGAGCAAATCTCTCTTCAACATGAATGTATCATCCATTTACTTCATAAACGAAAATAATCTCACCGTTTATTCAAACTTGCTCTACGATTTAGTACAATTTTATTGATAAAGTTTTTCTATAAAGATTTAAGTCAATAGGTTCGTTAAAACCAATCATGGACTAGCAAAGGGGTTGTAGGATCCATTATCTCGCCGCCATTTTAAAGGTTCAGTGAAATGACTGGACCAAAGACCAATCTTGTTGTCGCGTGCTTTTTCTTCCGCATGATGATACTGGGCTGGAATAGGATTTTTCCCCTCTTTTGAGAGTACCAACATACCTTCTTTAAGACCTTCCTCAGCTAAATCACCCCCCTGAACAAAACATTGCGCATAATAAACACCATTGTGCTTCAAAGCCTGTTTACAGGACAAATCCTGTCCAAGTGTTTTGGTGGCAAGCCAAGCCGTTGTAACCGCACCACAGGGCCATTCTTGATCATTTAATCTTGCTTTTTGACGGGGTGCACATGTGTCCACACCATAAAGATGAATATCACGGGAGATATGTGAGCGCCAAGATTGTGCAGCAGGCGTCAGTAATTTAAATGTAACCCCACTTGTAACAGAAGCCTTACCATGAAAAACAACAGCATTATTTGCAACATCATTTAATGAAACACTCTTCTGCAAATCGAGAGCTGGTTCATTTTTTTCTAATTGCTGTTTGGTGATAGATCTACCCAACTTTTTTTCTTCTCGATAGAGATCGACAATATCTTGGATATCTTGCGTCTCAAATGTTTTAAGAATGCTGAAATCCATTTTATCTTTATATTGGCTTAATCCCCACACCGTAGCCCCCATAATGTAAATAATAACAATCAATTTAAATAGCATCTCTTAACACGCTCGCTCAAAAAATTCGTTTTTTTCCTATCATGTCAGATTATTGATCAGCAATCCCCTTGTTTTTAAAGAAAAAATCCAAATATAAGTGTTGCAGATTAACTACATTTTGTAAAGAATGATATTCTTTCTTTCATTATTTTAATATTGTTATTTTTACCAATATACACAACTTAAAATTGCCATTTTCATGTAACACAATCTCAATTTGAAAAGACTTCTGTCTCTTTACGAAGAAGAGCTTGAGAGTGAACAGATCCGCGATCAAGGCTTTTAAAACAAACAAACGAGAAGAATTAAACTGTCATCAAATGACAGCACTCTCTAGTTTGTTAGAGGCAATGGAATGTCGACATATGAACAAATATTATTTGTTAAAGAGAGGTAAAATGACAGATAATAGATTCCAAAACATCATTTTTATCGTGACCATGCTGCTTTTTACAGCATTGCTTGTATCAGATCCTTCTTATGCTGCTTCTACTGCTGGTGGAGGTGGTTTCGGGAAGCTCGATGGTGTTTTAGGCAACATTGTCGCAATGATGACGGGTCCAACTGCAAGACTCATTGCTATTATATGTGTTGCTGCTGTGGGGATTGGTTGGATGTACGGCTTTATTGATTTACGCAAAGCAGCTTACTGTGTTCTGGGGATTGCTATTGTTTTTGGTGCCCCCACTCTCGTCGGTAAATTAGCGGGCACAACATAAATGAACGAAGATACTCTTTTCCTTGCCTGTACGCGCCCGGCCATGTTTGCTGGTGTTACAATGGAAGCGATGGCGATCAATGTCATGGCGACATCCATTCTTTTCATTTTGACCAGTGATTTTACCATGTTTGGTCTTGGTATTGGGATGCACTTTATTTTGCGAGAAGTGACAAAGTACGATCACAATCAATTTCGCGTATTATTTGCATGGCTCAATACCCGAGGAAAACAAAAAAACCTCAACAGATGGGGAGGAGGTTCAACCTCCCCTTTACGCCTTATCCGCACTTATAAGGAACTAAGCTGAAGGAACGAAACTGGTGAAACAGATGTCAATCATGAAACGGGAAACTTTGCCTGAAGAATATATTCCCTATATACGCTACATCAACCAACATGTCGTTGCTTTAAATTCACGCTGTTTAATGGTTGTGATGGCTGTTGAGGGTATAAATTTTGACACTGCGGATATTGATCAATTAAATTCTTTACACAACCAATTAAACACCCTTTTAAAAAATATCGCAGACGAACGGCTTGCTTTATATTCTCACATCATCCGCCGCCGTGAAACGATATACCCAGAAGGTCATTTTCTTTCATCTTTTGCAACAACATTAGATGAAAAATATAAAAAGAAGATGGTTTCGCAAGAACTGTATAGAAATGATCTATTTATTTCACTGCTTTGGAATCCGGCCGCGGATAAAACAGAAAAGCTGGTTTCATTTTTTCAGCGCTTGAGCAAAGCGAAGAAAACACAATCTGAGCCCGATGAAGAAGCTATTCGTAAACTCGAAGAGTTAAGTCAAGATCTTATGCAAGGTTTGGAAGAGTATGAAGTCCGTCTACTATCAATCTATGAACATGAAGGACTTTTATTTGCCGAACAAAGTGAATTTCTCCACCAGCTAGTAGGGGGAAGACGTGAGCGTATTCCTCTCACATTTGGAACTATTGCTTCAACAATTTACTCGGATCGTGTTATTTTTGGGAAAGAAATTATCGAAATTCGCCATGAAAGCAATGAACGCTTTGTGGGCATGTTTGGATGGAAAGAGTATCCTTCTAAAACACGCCCAGGTATGACTGATGGTCTGCTTACGGTGCCATTTGAATTCATCTTAACACAATCCTTTGTCTTTAAAAGTAAGGCAGCCGCCAGTGCGATTATGAGCCGCAAACAAAATCAAATGATCAATGCAGCTGACCGTGCCAGCTCACAAATCGATGCACTGGATGAAGCGCTAGATGATTTAGAATCAAACCGTTTTGTTTTGGGAGAACACCACATTTCTTTAGCTGTTTTTGCTGATCATCCCAAAATATTGTCTGAAAACTTATCAAAAGCACGTTCCCATTTAACCAATGGGGGAGCCGTGATTGCCAGAGAAGATTTAGGATTGGAAGCAGCATGGTGGGCACAGCTTCCTGGAAACTTTAGCTATCGTGCGCGTTCAGGCGCCATTACCAGCAGAAATTTTGCTGCTTTATCGCCCTTCCATTCTTTCCCTGTTGGCAAACTGAACGATAATGTTTGGGGAGCTGCTGTCGCATTGCTAAAAACACAGGCTGGTTCACCTTACTATTTTAATTTTCATTATGGCGATCTTGGAAACACATTTGTTTGTGGTCCATCAGGATCTGGTAAAACAGTGATTGTTAATTTTCTTCTTGCACAATTACAAAAACACAATCCAACAATGGTTTTTTTTGATAAAGATCAAGGAGCAGAGATTTTTGTACGGGCTGGAGGAGGGAAATACAAACCTTTAAAAAATGGGCAGCCCACGGGTATTGCTCCCTTAAAGGGCATGGAATACACCGAAAAAAATAAAATCTTTCTTCGTAATTGGATCTTAAAGCTGGTGACTGCTGAAGGGCAAATCGTAACAGAAGAAGAGCGACAAGATATCGCCAAAGCCATTGATTCCTTAGAAAACTTACCCCCAACCCAGCGCTCTCTTGGTGCCCTTCAACTGTTTTTTGACAACACATCCAAAGAAGGAATTGCCATACGGCTGCAACGCTGGATTAGAGGCAATGATTTAGGATGGGTTTTTGATAATGACCAAGATGATCTCAATTTAAATGCGCAGTTCATTGGATATGACATGACCGATTTCTTAGATAATGAAGAAATTCGGCGCCCCTTAATGATGTATCTTTTTCACCGCATTCTTGATTTGATTGATGGGCGACGTATCATTATCGTCATTGATGAATTCTGGAAAGCTTTAGAAGATGATTCATTCAAAGCTTTTGCGCAAGATCGGCTAAAAACAATCCGTAAACAAAATGGCATGATGCTCTTTGCAACACAAAGCCCTAAAGATGCTTTGAACTCAACAATCGCACACACAATTATTGAGCAATGCCCCACCCAAATATTTTTTCCAAATCAAAAAGCAAATTACAATGATTATGTCGAAGCTTTCAAACTTACTGAGCGTGAATTTGAACTGATACAGTCAGAGTTAAGCAGAGAATCCCGTCGTTTTCTCATCAAACAAGGACAAAGTTCCGTCGTTGCAGAACTTAACTTACGTGGAATGAATGATGAGATCGCCGTTTTAAGCGGCACAACAAAAAACATTGAACTCATGAATGAAATTATCAACGAATATGGAGCTGACCCTGACAAATGGCTGCCCATATTTTATCAAAGGAGAAAAAATCAATGAAAAAATATGGCTTAGTTACACTGTTATCTTTTTCTTTTATTTCTCATGCAATATCACAAACGACACCCGATGTAGATGAATATTATAAACAAGCACTCGAGAACACACAAAAATTAAATGCTGCAAAATCAGAAACAGCTGAAACTATTTATAAAACAGCAACTGACACTGCAAATAAAATCAAAGAAATAAATCATCAATTTGAAAATATTCAATCAAAAAAAGACACTAAGCCTGAAGAATTGCAAGCCCTTCAACAAGAGCTTCAAATAAAACTTTCTCTTCTTCAAGCCGATCTTCAAGTGAATTCTTTAAAACTTCAGTCTCTTGATATGATTCAAGCAAGAGATACGAAAACAAAAGACGAATTGCGTGAAGAAAAGGAACAACAAAAGCATAAACATATTGAAAAACAGTTAAAAGAAAAAGAAAAACAATTAAAAGAAAAACTTGAAAGTGCGCGTACAGATGTCAGACTTTAGTTTTTCTCCCTTTGAAAGCGTTTCTGGGTATATTTTAAAACCCCTCGATAATGTGATGGACACAACGGTGAGTGGGCTATCTTCTGCTATTTCAGCGCCCTTAAATCTCGCCGCAATCATTTTTATCTTTCTTTATGGCTATAATGTTATGACAGGTCGCGTTGCGCTTTCCATGCATAGTCTTCTCAATAATGTTGTTAAAATCGTTGTTGTTACAACAATGGCAACGAATGCGGATACATTTAATACTTATGTCAAGGATATTTTCTTCAATGATTTATCCAATGCTATTGGGAATGCGCTTAACAGTAATCCTGCAAGCTCCAATGTTTTTGATTATATTTTGTTAAAGGCAAGTTCACGTTATCAAGAAGTCTTATACAATGCTTGGTTTTTTGAAAAGATCATTGTGGGTCTTCTTGGTTCTATCATGCTTCTCGCGGTTATTCTTTTTTGTATAGGTGGTTTTATTGTGCAAATGTTTGCACAAGTTGCACTCGTCATGATTATAGGTCTTGGGCCTCTATTCATTAGTTTGTATTTGTTCAATGCAACGCGAAAATACTCCGATGCATGGATTACAACTTTGATCAATTTTACCATTTTACAAGTTCTCGTAATCATGCTTGGAACCATTATATGTCAAGTTATCCTACAGGTTCTCAAAGTTTCATATGAATCAATTTATGTTCTTTTTCCCCCTGTCATCGTCATTTCGATCATAGGAGTTATTATCTTCCGTGCGCTTCCTGGTATTGCAACAGCGCTGGCCTCTGGCGGACCATACTTTAACGCTGGTGTCTCTTCAGGAGGACAGATTTTTACAATGCTTTCCAATGGTGCAAGAGCGAGTGGCAATGCAGTAAAAAGTGCCACTTCACAAATCTCAGGAGCTGCCGGTAACGCTGTTAGAAGTGCGGCAGGGGCGGCAGCAAAAGCAGGTAAATCTGGAGGCGGTCGTGGTCGATTTTAAGATAAAGCACCTCTTTAAAAGAATAAGCATTTTTGTTTTTGCCTTGTGTGCGCCCTTTGGCGCACACGCCATGATCCTGTTCCAGATAAGATCTAACATCTTGGGTCTAACAACAAAACCAATCAAAATCTTGCATCACATAAACTTGTAAAAATGTTCAGAACAAAGGCTCTCATGCATTGTATTCCAAGATATTTGTGAGTTCAAAAAATGAAACGAAAAATAACTTTTGTTATGGTCCTAACAATCGCTCTTACTGGTTGTGCCTCTTTGAGTGGCCCTAAAAAACCACCACGCTGTAATGGCAAACATACACGCGCTTTAAATAAAGATAAGTGGAATTGGGACAATAAAAACATTGTCTACCCAGAAAAGAGCGTAAAGCCTGTTACCACTCCCATCATTCTCAATACTTTGGAAAGTGAAAAAGTAACAGCCAATTCAGCTTTATTAAAGCCGGTTATTCATGAAGCACGATCTGATAAAACTGTGGAGGTTATGCGTGAAAAGTGATGCCCTTGAAGAATATATAAAAGAAGCGCGCTCATTTGACATTGATCGCATGCATAGCATGCGCGTGCGGATGAAAATCTCCATGGCTTTAACAGTACTTTTTGGATTGATGACAATTGCGCTGGCTTTAGCTGTCGCAGCTTTGACACCTTTGAAAACGGTAGAGCCTTTTGTTATCCGCGTTGATAACTCAACAGGCATTATTGATACTGTAAGCGCCCTAAAAGAATCCCCTAACGACTATGATGAAGCGATAACGCGTTATTTTGCCAGCCAATATGTTCGCGCTCGTGAAGGTTTTCAAGCATCAGAAGCAGAAAACAATTTTCGCTTAGTCTCTCTTTTATCTTCTCCAAAAGAACAAAACCGTTTTGCAAAATGGTACGCGGGCAATAATCCAGAAAGTCCGCAAAATATTTATCATAACATGATTGCTACGATCACAATCAAATCAATCTCTTTTATAAGTAAAGATCTTATCCAAGTTCGTTACTATAAAACGATCAGAGACTTGAATGAAAAAGAAAATATTTCCCATTGGATTTCAATCTTAAATTTTTCCTACGTGAACGCACACATTTCAACGTCTGATCGTCTTATCAACCCTCTTGGTTTTCAAGTATCGGAATATAGATCTGATCCAGAGGTGATAAAATGATCAGACTTTTACAAACAATCTCTTTAATTTTTATGATCACTCTCAGCTTTCACACAATTCTCTCACTTGCAGAAACAGCACCTGTCAGTGCACGTAAAGATAACCGCATCAGATTTGTCAATTATGACCCCTACAACGTCGTACAAATCATTGGCTCCATTCGCTCTTCGGTTCAACTAGAATTTGCCGTTGATGAAGAAGTAACCTATGTAGGAATTGGAAATTCGGTTGCTTGGCAAGTTGCACCGGCTGGACACTTTGTTTTTCTCAAACCACGTGAAATTCAGCCTGTGACAAATTTACAAATTGTCACAAGCCGCCAAGATGGAATACAACGCTCTTATCAATTCGAGCTACAAGTCCGTGAAGGCGATGTTTCAGCCGGCAATGAGACGTATTTCTTGGTAAAGTTTCGTTATCCAGAAGATGAAGCCTTACGTAAGAAATTAGCCGAAGCAGAAAAAGAAAAACAACGTGAAGAAAACTTTGTCAATGATATTTTAAATATCCATGAAGATTTTGGACCACGCAATTGGGCTTATGAAGCTCAAGGCTCATCTCTTATTGAACCTGCTTCTGTCTATGATAATGGGAAAACAACAACCTTTACCTTTTTAGGCAACATTGAAATCCCTGCCATTTACATTGTATCGCCTGATGGGCAAGAAGCGCTTATTCCCAAATCGATTAAAGGCAACAAGGTTATTGTTCATGCAACAGCTGCACAATTCACGCTACGACGTGGGAATGAAGTATTGTGCATCTTTAACAAAAGGTTCGTACCAAAAGGAATTAATCCTGAAACAGGTACAACATCACCATCTGTACAACGTAAAGTGAACCTAGGAAGCAGCCATGAATAACACCGTGGATGAAAAAAGCATTAATGATCGCGATACAATAAAAAATGTTCAAGGGAAAAGTCAACAGAACAATGTGGGGAAAGCTATTGCTCTTATTATTCTTTTCAGTGTCTGTCTTTATTTAGCCTATTCAACACTTGTTACAGACAAAAAGCAACCAATTGAATCTTCAAAAGAAGGAAAAGTTATAAAACAAACAGAGCTTTTTCATCCTGCAAAGCCTACCCCTCCCCCCTTTGAACAGCCTCAACGAAATAACGCTCTATTACCAAAAGTCGAGCTACCAACACCAAACATCAATCAATTAAATTCTGATGACTCACTGCTGGAGGCAGCACAACGTGCTCCTGTATTAGCTTATGCAAGTACACAACAAGGCAAAATAGATTCACAAACAAATAATGGTGCTTTGCCTCACCAACTTGAAAGCAAACCTGATGAAACAACACAACGTTTTAATCATCTTCTCAAACCCACAGTGCTTGAAGGTATTCGTGCTTCAACCCTTGGCAATCGAAACTACATCATCGCGATGGGAACTTCTATCCCTTGTATTTTAGAAACAGCCATCAACAGTGATCAACAAGGTTTTGCTAGTTGTATCATCTCCAGAGATATCTTATCAGACAATGGTCGTGTTGTGCTTCTTGATAAAGGCACCCAAATTGTTGGTGAATATCGCGCCGGATTGAAAAAGGGCCAAACACGTCTCTTTGTACTATGGAATAGAGCAAAAACCCCCAATGGTATCATTATATCCTTAGCTTCACCGGCAACGGATGCTTTAGGGCGTTCTGGTATGGATGGAGATATTGATAACCATTGGCTCGAGAGGATTGGGTCTGCGCTTCTTGTCTCACTAATAAAAGATGCAACACACTATGCCAATAAACGTTTATCAAAAAAACAGGAAAAAGAAGAAACTGAAACAATCTCTTCAGGACAAAACATCGCAAACATTCTCGTAGAAAATTACGCCAATATTCCTCCAACATTATCCAAAAACCAAGGGGAAATGGTGAATATCTTTGTTGCCCGCGATTTAGATTTTTCCAGCGTTTATAAATTGAAAGTCATCGAAAACAAAAAACAGATTATCAATCGAGCTGTTTCAAGAAACTTTTACAAAAATTCGGCGGTAACTTTAGAATGAACTCAAACTTACATACCATGAGCGATGAAACCGTTGCGATTGTTCTCACAAAACTTGAACCCATCAGTGCTTTTTTGAAAGATGATAGACTCTTTGAAATTGTTATCAATCGTCCCTATCAAGTCATGACTGAAGGATTTGATGGATGGAAAACAATAGAAGCACCGGGGCTCTCTTTTAATGAGCTTATGGGGATTGCGAAAGTTGTAGCATCCTATTCCAAGCAAAACATATCGGACAAAAACCCAATATTATCTGCAACGCTACCAGGCAATGAGCGTATTCAAATTGTCATTCCACCGGCTGTCGAAAAAGACACGATTAGTATGACAATTCGCAAACCGTCATCGCAGAGTTTTTCTCTCGAAGAGCTCGCCAAGAAAGGCCTCTTCTCGCTCTGTGAACAGGTCTCTTTCACCCCCTTGAATGACTATCATTCTCGTTTTAACGAACTCAAAATCATCGAGCATAAATTAGCCAATGCCTACTGTAATAAAGACTTTGTCTCTTTTTTAAATCAAGCTGTAGAATGCCAGAAAAATATTTTAATTGCGGGAAAAACCGGTTCGGGTAAAACAACATTATCAAAAGCATTAATCGCCAAAATCCCTCAAGAAGAGCGTATTATCACCATTGAAGACACGCAAGAATTGGTGATACCACACCCTAACCATGTCTCAATGTTCTATTCAAAAGATGGACAAGGCTTAGCCTCCGTTGGCCCCAAAGAGTTGCTTGAATCATCTTTACGGATGCGTCCTGATCGTATTCTTTTGCAAGAACTTCGAGATGGTACAGCCTTTTATTATATCCGCAATGTCAATTCAGGCCATCCAGGTTCCATTACGACGGTTCACGCATCAACAGCACTTGCAGCCTTTGAGCAGATGACCCTTTTGGTCAAAGAAAGTGAAGGCGGTGGTGATTTAGAGCGTGATGATATTCGAGGCTTGTTGATTTCAATGATTGATATCATCATCCAATGCAAACGGATTGAAGGAAAATTTAAGGTCACAGAAATTTATTACGATCCCTTCAAACAACGAAACATCTTTGGAGGTGACTAAAAGAAGATCACACCGGCTGCCAAAGGCTCTTTTAAAGCAACGATTGCAAATAAGAGAAAAAATGCATGAAAACCAACGAAACAGAAAATAGAGAAAATCTTTTATCGATGACAGAAGAAGAATTAAAAAAACGCCGTGAAGCCGTTGAAGCAGCCATCAGCACCCATGCGATAGAGGGAATAGCGCTTCATCCTACAACACTCAAAATTTTAGAAGAATACGCAAAGGGGAATATTTCACTCGAGGAATTTAACACTCTTATGGATAACGTAAAATTATAAGGAAGCTACGATGCCAAAAGCAAAAGCAAAGACAAAAAATATACAGACAGTTTCTCCCCATCATTATGTCTACCCAAATACCACAACACTCAAAAATAAATATGGAATAAAAGACTTTAAATCCTTTCTGGAGAAATGCTCGCAGGATACAGCAGAAGCGATGGTTAATCTGCGTGAAGCTCCCCTACCAGAAAAATTTGATACCTCCTATCTATGTTCTATTCATCAACATCTATTTAAAAATACCTTTGAATGGGCTGGTCATCTTCGCTATCTTCCCTTTACATTTGAAGATGGTACCACAGCCGCCATGCCCGAAATGAAAAGAACAGGATGGAAAAATCCTTTTGCACTCGGCGATGAAATCCCTGAAGGTTTACAAAAATTAGATCAAACACTTGCCGAAAAAGATAATTTGCAAGGCTTAACGCGTGAGAAATTTAACTCTGAAGCAATAAGCTTATTTAACTTTCTTCACCAACTCCATCCTTTTAGGGGAGGAAATGGACGTACACAACGGGTCTTTTTTGAAAATCTCGCCAAAGCCGCAGGGCATCAGCTTGACTTTTCACTTGTTACAAAAGAACGCATGATGCTCGCCAGTGTTGCTGTAGCAGAAAATGGTGACCTAAAGCCAATGCAACATCTGTTTGAAGATATCTCTAATCCCAATAAAATACTTCTTTTAAAGGAATTCATGAACAACATGAAAGAACTTGGGCGCAATGTTAATGATCGTCCTGTTATGGTTGCAAAAGAAGGTGAAACTTACACGGGCACCTATAGGGGTGCTGGTTATGATAGCTTTGCTTTCAATGTGAAAGGCGCTTACATCATCGGCAATAAAGAACAGCTCACACCAGAACAACTCAAAACATTAAAACCTGGTGATAGATTTACCTTTACCGTTCCCAAAACAAAAAAGCTTGAAAGCATTCTCATTCCAGAAGAAAGATTAGCCCCTTTGACAGAAAATGAAACGGCCCAAATGGTTGCAGAAGATTCTTGTGTCCACGCAAGCCTAAAACAGGTTCAGCAATTGTCAAAAATTGTTTATGGTAGTACAAAAACATTAGACAAACAGATGGTAGAAATCATCAAAAATCCAAACTTAGGCCAACCGCTCGCCAACCAGATTGAAAGGGCACCGCATTCTATTTCTCATCTTGCCGGTTTCAGTTTATGTGGACTACAAAATCAGGCACGTGCAAACGCTAAAAATCATCTTGAGATACTCTGTACTGCCGTTGTAAATTTTGCGCATGCTGTAAAATATGCTGAAAAGGAAATTACGCAAGAACATGCAACAGAACAAAGTCGCCTTGCAAAAATGGTAGAAATGCCAAGTCAAAGCTTGCAAAACCTCTTCGCCTTGCAAAAAGAATTACAACAAGAAGCTTTAGCAAAAAATCCTTTATGTCAAAAAGAGCTCAGCAACTTTGTAAAAAAGATCAACACCCGTCTCTCACCAAATGAACATAAAGCAGTTCAAAATAATGATTATGAAACATTGGCTCAAAGCATTGGTGTATCAGAAAATAAAGCCAAACAAATTACACAAATTATTAAGCAAACCAAAAAAGTACACCAGCAAGCACAAGTATGCACAATGCACCGTTCCAAAGCATTCGCTATGGCCTGCTAAGAATAGACAAAACCTTCCTCCTTAATGAGAAAGGCTCATAAGCGAAAACTGTTTGGCGTTATCTGCACCTTTGCAAAAAGAGATGAGAGTTCATATCACACACCTAGAAAAGAGCATTTCGCAACATATTCTGACAGAATTGAAAGTAAAATACAATGAAATATACCAAAACACAAATGGTACTCATTTTAACACCGATCGCTTTAGGTGCTTTAACGATATTCCTTGTCCCTCATTTTTTATTGTTTATAACAAATGGACTAAAAAGCGATCAAATTTATTGGACTCTTCGTTCTGAGCCTTTATTAGTCTTAGCACTAACGGCTGCTGTTTCATTGTTGTATAGTCTCTCGCAAAAACTGCACCTGCGTAAAATGATCACTTTTGTCTCCGTTGTCTTTTTTGGAACAACCGCTCTTTACTATATTGGTGGTGAAATAAAACGTTTAAGTCCCTATGTTGGCCAACAAGGAATAACGTGGAGCTACGCTCTTCAATTTATGGATCCCATGGTTGTCTTTGGCATCATCATTGGTGTTTTTTTGTCCCTCATTCAATTCATAACAACCTCTCCACCTAAAAGTAAGGTCAAGCGTGCAAAAAAAGGTGTTTTTGGTGAAGCATCATGGATGAATTTAAGAGAAGCAGCAAAAATCTTTCCTGCCAATGGGCAAATTGTTGTGGGTGAAAGATATCGTGTCGATCAAGATAATGTGTGCAACATTCCCTTTGCACCTGGCAATAAAACAACATGGGGAAAGGGTGGAACAGCCCCTTTGCTAACCTTTAATCTTGATTTTGGTTCAACTCATATGATCTTTTTTGCTGGTTCTGGTGGCTATAAAACAACAAGTACAGTAGTTCCTACGTGTTTAACCTATCCAGGGTCTATTATTTGTCTTGATCCTTCAACAGAAGTTGCCCCAATGGTCAAATATGCGCGTCAAAAAATGGGAAATAGAAATGTCATTGTTCTCGATCCCAACTCATTGTTAACAAAAAACTTTAATGTCATCGATTGGCTTTTAGACGACAGCGTACCACGCACACAACGCGAAGCGAATATTGTAAGCTTTTCAAAGTTGCTTCTTACAGATAAAAAATCAGACAATTCTTCAGCGGAATATTTCTCAACACAAGCCCATAACCTATTAACAGCTCTTCTTGCTCATGTTGTATTTTCTGATGAATATGAAGACAGCGAGCGCAATTTAAAAACATTGCGTGGTATTCTCTCTCAATCAGAAACAGCTGTTGTTAATCAATTACGCATGATTCAAGAAACAACACCTTCTCCTTTTATTCGTGAAATGGTGGGTATTTTTACAGAAATGGCAGAGCAAACCTTTTCAGGAGTCTATACAACCGCCTCAAAAGACACCCAATGGCTTTCTTTATCCAATTATGCAGATCTTGTCTGCGGAGATGATTTTTTTTCCTCAGATATTGCCAATGGCAATACAGATGTTTTTCTCAATCTCCCCGCAAGCATTTTAAACAGTTATCCAGCTATTGGACGTGTGATTATTGGCGCCTTTCTCAATGCCATGGTTACAGCAGACGGTAACTATAAAAAGCGTGTTTTATTCGTCTTAGATGAAGTTGATCTTCTAGGCTATATGAATATTTTAGAAGAAGCCCGCGATCGTGGACGTAAATACGGCACATCCTTGATGCTCTTTTATCAATCCACGGGTCAGTTGGTCAATCACTTTGGCGAAGCAGGAGCACGTTCATGGTTTGAAAGCTGCTCCTTTGTCAGTTATGCGGCCATTAAAGACCTTCAAACAGCTAAAGACATTTCAGAACGCTGTGGTCAAATGACCGTTGAAGTCACCGGAACGAGCAAATCAAGAGGTTTATCTTTAGGAAAAAGTTCTTACAACATCAATTACCAACAAAGAGCTCTCATTTTACCCCACGAGATTATTCAAGAAATGCGTCAAGATGAACAAATTATTCTTATGCAAGGACAACCCCCTTTGCGATGTGGTCGCGCCATCTATTTCAGAAGAAAAGAAATGTTAGCCGCAGCTGCAAAAAACCGTTTTGCCCCAAAAGCACAGAAAAACTAAAAAACACCCTCCAATGGAGGTCATGCATCAAAACAAAAACATCAAAGGATAAAAGCAGAGATTCTATCTCATAAAAGCCTATAAAGAAGGAATTCCCGCTTGATACAACAAGAAAAATATAGGGAAAAGTCTTTGAATGATGGTATTATGCCTGTGCTTACCAATGCCAATTTTCTTTATAAAGCACTCTCCTCATCTCCAAATAATAAATACCAATCATATCTATGCCTTGAGAATCCTATCAAGAAACTTTTGAAGGCACCGCTTTTATAGGAAAATTTTTCTACAAAAAAATTAAAAGACAATATGCATGAAAACAACCCAAATGAACTATTCTCTCTCAGTAAAAGAAAAAAGTGCCAAGATAAAGATTGATACACTCAAAAACACCTACGAATTTGAGGGATTTTTTCCTCACCCAAGTCTCAACATCTCAAAACAATATGCGTGGGGGATTTTCAAACAAAAAGTTTAACACACTCTCATAGACAATGTAACATTATAAGGAATGTAACAATGCCAAAAGCAAAAGAAAAAACAAAAGGAATTCCCTCACCCCATAATTATATCTATCTTGGTACCCAAATTCTCAAAAATAGATATGGAGAAACAGATTTAAAACGCTTTCTGGAAAAATGCTCACATGATAGGCAAAAAGCCATGATCAATCTGCGTGCAGACCCCCTGCCAGAATATTTTAATTCAACTTATCTATGCCATATCCACCAACAATTGTTTAAAAATACCTTTGTATGGGCTGGACATCTGCGCCATATCCCCTTCGCATTTACAGACGATAGCATTGCCGCCATGCCAGAAATGAAAAGAATGGAATGGGGCAATAATTTTGCAACTGGTGAAGAAATCCCTGAACTCTTACAAAAATTAGATCAAACGCTTGCCGAAAAAAACAATTTGCAAGGCTTAACACGCGAAGAATTTGTCAAGGAAGCAACGAGTCTATTTTATTCTCTTCACAAAATCCACCCATTCATAGATGGCAATGAGCACACAGAACAAGTCTTTTTTGAAAATCTTGCCAAAGCTGCAGGACATCAGCTTGACTTTTCGCTTGTCACACAAAAACGTATGATGGCTGCCTGTAGCGAAGCAATGCAATATAGCAATACACAACTGTTGAAAGATCTTTTTGAGGATATCTCCAATCCCCCCAAAATACGTCTTTTAAAAGAATTTATGGATCACATAAACAATACGGGACGCAACGTGGATGATCGCCTTGTTATGGCAACAAAGGCAGGAGAAACCTATATAGGAACTTATAAAGGTTGTTATTCAGAAAGTTTTATACTCGATATGCAAGGAACTTACATCATTGGTAGCAAAGATGATCTCACACCAGAACGATTAAAAACATTAAAACCTGGTGATATCATTACCTTTACCGCCCCCAACAGCAAAGAGCTTGAAAACACGCTTATTCCAAAAGAAACATTAGCGCCTCTCACAAAAAGTGAATGTGCCAAAACAGTTGCGCTAGATAGTTACGTTCTCAAAGCTCAAAAGCAAGTCCGAACTTACGCAAAAACTGTTTATGGTGACGCAAACGTATTAAACGAACAGATAGAAGAGATTATTAAAAATCCAGAATTAGGCAGACAGTTTGCTAATCAGATTAAACAGGCACCGCACTCTGTTTCTCCTCTTGCAGGTTTTAGTATATGCGGTCTACAAAATCCGACACGTGTACACGCTCGAAATTATCTTGATGTGCTCTCTCTTGCAATTGAGAATTATGTGTATACTGTAGAAGCTACCTATAATATAGTCACTCGAGACCATAAAATTAAACAAGAACGCCTTGGAAAAGCGGTAGAGAATCCCAGTCAAAACTTGCAAAATATTTTTGCTTTATCACCGGAAAAACAAAGAGAAATCTTGTCTCAATCTCCTCAATTATACCAAGAGCTCCGTACTTTTATAAACAGTTTAGAACATCGTCTCTCATCAAACGAATGTAGTGCGATCACAAACAAAGATTATGAAACACTTGCACAAAGTATTGGTATATCAGAACAGAAAGCACGAGAAATTACCGACATTGTTCAAAAAGCAAGGAACACTCATAGCCAATTCTACACACGCACACAAAATCGTTCAAATACACTTGCTATGGCCAACTAAAAAATATGAAACTTTGTTTTTTTGATTTAAACACCTATGTGGAAGAGATATTTTAATATTCTTATCATACATGCAAAAAACAGACTACTTAAACGCCCTACCACCAATTTTGCACATAGCATATACACCATATCCAAAGCAATTGGACAGGATAATTGTTAATTCCTTTTAAACGTCATGATTACTACTGACGAAAGCTACAAAAGCCTATTTTATTTGTCTTAGATGGAGTCGATTTTCGTGGTTATATGAATATTTTAAAAAGAGCTCTCATTTTACCCCATGAGATAATTCAAGAAATGCGTCAAGATGAACAAATTATTCTTATGCAAGGACAGCCCCCTTTGCGATGTGGCCGCGCCATCTATTTCAGAAGAAAAGAAATGTTAGCCGCTGCTGCAAAAAACCGCTTTGCTCCACAAAAGAAAAACTAACCTTCTATTATGAGATCTTGACTATGAAAAGAACAACCACAGAAACAACATAGATTTCTGTTTTTTAAAAACCCGTTAACAAAAAGTTTTTGACCGCTTCCACACACACATATAAGGAAAACATGATAAAAAAATCCGTGTTTTTCCTTTTTGTATTTTGTGTATCGTTTTACCAGCGCCCATCGTCTTTATAAGAAATACCAAAACCCTCAAATTATCTATAACTAAACCAACCTTTCCACTTGGAAAAGTCCTGCAAATACATTCCTACAAAGCTTTTTGTGTATAATTTATCCCCTACAAACAACCAAAAACATTTCACAACGCTAATCACCAATATCAAGGCTTAAGAAAAACAAACGATTGATCTTTGAGACAAGAACTCTCAAAACACCTACACTCAAGAACATCGATTTTTTCCCAAAAAATATTTAAGATATACATCAAAATGAATAAATCATTCTTACACAAGCTTTCCCCCCTTTACGATATCATAAAGTGTTCTATTTTAACGATAAAGCGCTGAAAAAAGCTTTTTTTTCAACCAAAGAAAGAGTTTTCTCTCTCATGGATCTTAGAGCAGCGCAATATAGTAAGAGCAACAATATAAAATAAAAAACATTTTGTTGCAAAAATACACAAAAAAGATATCCGTATGGCAAAATATTCATATGGAGCAATAAGAAAAACATAATGGAGAAAAATTTTTGATGACTGCTTTTGCCCATAGATTCACCAATCTGAGAGCTGTGTATGAAAAGTACCAGCACCATCCGCTAACCAAGAGCGATTACACCCGCTATATCCACGCCCCTCATCAAAGCGCTCTTGCAAATAACTTTGTTAAAGGAAAAAACAGTTTTAAGCTACATTTTTCTTTTTGACCTCTTTCTTACACCTCAAAGAACGAAGATTTTGCCCAAAGTCAATTTATAGAAAATCCATTTTCTGGCCACTCATGAGCTTCATATCAGCACCCTAAATACCAAGTATTTTACAGCACAAGATAATAAACACAGGAAACATCAGAAAAGCTTTTCAAAAGCATCACAAAACGATTGATACAACCCATGCACTTGAGGGAAAAATGCTCCCTCTCATAACAACCAAAATCTCAAAAGAATACGCGAAGGGGAATTTTTCACATGGCAGCGTTTAAGACGCTCATCAACCACCACCCTACCTACTTAGGAGAGATTACATGTTAGAGCAAAATTATCTATATAAAGGAACCAAAACACTCAAAAATAAATATGGCATCAAAGACCCTAAAAAACTGTATGAACGCAGTACCCATGACGTCACTAAAGCAGCCGTAAATTTTCGCCATGAACCACCCCCACAAAAATTTGATGCTTCCTATCTAAAACTAATCCACTGGAGCCTCTTCTACGAAACTTTTGAATGGGCGGGCCACACCCGCGATACATCCTTTACATTTGAAGATGGCACCACTGCCCATATGCCGGCAATGCGTCCCAAAGGTTATGAAGCTCCTTTTGCTATCGGTCCACAGATAAAAAAAGAACTCATACAACTCGAAAAAACACTTAATGAGAAGAACAATTTAAAAGGTTTATCGCGCCAAGAATTTGCTGAAAATGCCGCTGAAGTTTTTATGGCGCTCGAGCACGCGCATCCTTTTAGAAAAGGGAATGGGCGCGTCAATAGAATGTTTATGGAAAAACTTGGACAAGCAGCAGGACATACCATTGACTTTTCTTTCATCACAAAGGGACGCATGACAACAGCTTGTATTGAAGCTATGCAATATGGCAATTCCCAACCGATGAAAGATCTTTTTGAAGATATCACCCATCCACAAAAAGCCCTTGTTTTAAAAGAATTTATCTCCCAGATGAGAGAAGCTGGACTGGATGAAATTAACGATCGTGTTGTTGTTGCAGCAAAGGAAGATGTAACCTATGAAGGCATCTTTAGAGGCGTTTCAGCAGAAGGTTTTGTCATGGAAGTAGAGGGAGCTTTCGTCGTCGGACACAAAGATGATCTTCCCCCAGAACAAGTCAAAACATTACAAAACGGTGCTCGCCTCTGCTTTCAAAAAACCAACATTCAAAACTTAAAAGAAATACTGATCCCAAAAGAAACATTAGCCCCTCTTACCCATGAAGAGTTATTTAAAAGGATTTCAAATGACGCTTATGTTGAAGGAAGCCGAAAAGAAATCGAAAATTTATCAAAGACTGTTTATGGTAAAACCCACGCCTTAAAGACAACATTAGATATCGTAACGGCAGCTCCAAACTTGGGAAATCAATTTGCCGATGAAATTTTAGAAAACCCTCAATCAATTTCTAAATTTGCAGGAAGTAAAATACTTGGCATGAAAAGTTCAAATCGCAGACAAGCCGAACAGACTGTTCCACAACTCAGCCAAGCCTTTAAAAATTATGCCACAATAACACAACAAACAAAAGAAGAAATTTTAGAGCAACACCAAAGAGAACAAAATCGATTGAGTCACGCTGTCGAAAAACCTGGAAAAAATTTACAAAACCTTTTTTCCTTATCAGAAGAACAACAAAGGGAAGCTTTATTGCATTCTCGTTCACTGCGACAAGAACTCCATACCTTTTCACGACAACTACACAATCGTCTATCCTCAGAAGATCGTAAAGCCATACAAGAAAAAGATTATACCAGACTAGCTTGCCTCCTTGGGACATCGGAAAGCAAAGCAAAAGAAATTGCGAATACTGTAAAGAACACCCAAGAAGCACAATGCCAAGCTCGCAGCTTGAAAGTTAGTTGTTCATCATCGCTGGCTCTTACCGGCTAAAAACGCGTGAACTTTTGCCTTCCAACAAAACTCTTTATACCAATCATTTTATCTCCATTGCGCCCACCAATTGTTTTAAAATGTTACAAAAGATAGTCCTAAAAATGAATCCTGTAATCTACTATAACTTATTGATAATATTTCATAAAAAAAACTGTATAAAAGACATAAATGTCCATTACATATCAATATGAATAGCGCGAAGTCTTTGGAGACCATTCAGTTTGATATTCTTCTTTTGTCTTAAAAAATATCAAAAAGTGGGAAATGCGCCAAAGAGGTTTTCTAAAAATATTGAAAGGAAACAGCCATGAAAAAAAATCACCCAAGCCCTTCTACCAATGTAGAGGAACTAAGACGACAAGTTGACCAACAAAATCTAGGTGCTTCTAATGTAGAAGACCTCTACGCAAAGGTTAATAAACCACCCAAAGAACAGCGCACCTCACCTCAATATACACTTCAACAACCACCAGAAACGGTCTTTGCTCCCCAAAAGCCACTTGACCAACAAAACCTAGGAGCTTCTAATGTAGAAGACCTCTACGCAAGGGTTAATAAGCCACCCAAAGAACAGCGCACCTCACCTCAATATACACTTCAACAACCATCAGAAACGGCCTATGCTCCCCAAAAGCCACTAGGAAATCCCTATGACAGACTTGGTGAAAGACCAAGTGATGGGCGACGCACCGACAAACTCGTAAACCCCTATTCAATAACGGATTTGGCAGCACAAGGTTGGCAAACACCCTACGACACAGTTGGTGAAGGTGCACAGGGTGGACGACATCCCCAAGAACCAAAACATCTCTATGCAGAGCTTGAAGTTGGTGAAAATGGTAGGCACTCTCCCCAAAGACCACTCGAATCCGTCTATGCAACGGTTGGCATGGGAGCTGAAGGCGGGCAAGAGTCTGAACAACTAGAAAATCCCATCTATCAAGGCGTTGGCGGAGGCAGAATCTCCCCTCCCAGAACCCCAAAAGATGTGGTTACAACAAAGCTTTTAACAAACGTAGACTTTCAATATGGTGTAAGAGAAACGCAAGAATGGTGCAGAGTTGTTTATGGTAACGAACATGCTTTGAATCAACAACTGGCTAAGATTCTTGACGACCCTCAAAATGCAGAAAAAGTCTTATGGAGCCTTGCAGAAAATCCTGAAAGCGCTGGTAAGCTTGCAGGTCACAAAATACTTGGTGTAAAATCTCTAAGCCGCAGAGAAGCTGAAGATGGTTTTCGTCCTCTTTGCTCAGCTCTTGAGAGACATATACATAATACACAAAAGCTCCATAAACAGTTTACACGGGAGCAGGAAAGAGAAAGAGGTCAAAGACAAGAAAGTCCAGAAAGAGACCCAGAACACAGACATCACCACCATCATCATCACGCAAGAGGACGAGAATACAATAGTCCAGAGCACAGCCCACAACAACAAAGACATGGAGAAAAAGGAATGGCTTTTGCCATGTAAGGGGAGCATAAACATAAAAACAGATAGTTTTTGTTTTTCATGTAATCTTTTTTTCAGTGAGTTTCTTGGTGCAAATCATTTTATCGTGATTGCACCAAGAGTTGTTTTAAAATATTACAAAAAATAGTTCTAAAAGTGGATCCTGTAATTTATTGTAACTTATTGATAAAATTTCATAAAAAAACTGTATAAAAGACACAAAGGTCCGTTACACTATTCCCGAATAGCGCGAAATCTTTGGAGGTCATTCGGTTGGATATCTTCCTTATATAAAAGTTATCAAAACTAAAAGTGGGGAATGCACCAAAGAGGTTTTCTAAAAATATTGAAAGGAAATATGTATGAAAAAACATCATTCACATCCTTCTGCAAATCCAGAAGCCCTCTATGCAACAGTTAATAAACCAAACAGAGGAAACCAGCGCGGACCAACCCCAGAAGAAGACGTTCTATACGCATCCGTTAGCAGTATTTCTCCTTCCAAAGGGAGACATCCTGATCGGGGAAGAGAAAGTCCTGAAACCGACTATGCAACGGTTTCTCCCCCAAAACGTGAAGCTGAGGTTACATACGCATCCGTTAGCAGTATTTCTCCTTCAAGAGGTAAAAATCAAAGGACAGAAGATCCTGAAACCAACTATACAACGGTTGCTCCGCACCAAAGAGGAAAGCCTTCACCTTCTCTCACAACTGACCAAAAGAGTGTAATGCTTTTAAAAAATCCACAGGTTCAAGCATATGCACAAGAGGTCGTGCATTGGGGTACAACTGTTTATGGCAGTGACACGCTTTTCCAACAGCACTTGCAAGACATACTTAAAGATCCCAGTAAAGGAAAAGACCTTTCAAATCGACTTGCTGAAGATCCTGAATCTATACATAGGCTTGCTGGCCGCTCCGCACTTGGCATAAAAAGTCAAGCACGCAAAGAAGCTGAAGACGGTTTTAAACCGCTCGTTGATGCCATTGACGGTTATATAAAAGCTGTAGAAAACGCAACGGAACAGCTATTGCAAACCCCTCTAGCGGAACAAAGACGCCGTCAAGAAAATTCTCAGCAAGTTGAGAGCCTCCATCATCATCGTCATCATCACGAAAGAGGACAAGAACGAAATAGTCCAGAACACAGTCCACAACGACAAAGACAAGGAGAAAAAGGAATGGCTTATGCCATGTAAGGGGCATAAACATAAAAACAGATAGTTTTTGTTTTTCATGTAATCTTTTTTTCAGTGAGTTTCTTGGCGCAAATCGTTTCATCGCGATTGCGCCAAGAATTGTTTTAGAATGTTACAAAAAATAGTCCTAAAAATGACGCCTGTAATTCACGATAAATATTGATAACTTATTGATAATATTTCACAAAAAAACTGTATAAAAGACACAAATGTCCATTAAGCTGATTGCAAATAGCGCAGATCTTTGGAAGCTCATTCAGCTCGATATTTCTTTTGTCTCAAAGCGATCCAAGCATAAAAGGCAAGAATGCACCAAAGAGGTTTTCTAAAACAATTTTTGAAAGGAAACATGCATGAAAAAAAAACACCCTCATCCTTTTCCATCCTCTTCAATACAAGAACTTATAAAGCTCTATGAACAAGCGGCGGCAGAGGTCTCAGGCGCTGCAGCCCCCCTTCCTAAAGAAACACCTTCAAAAAGCAAAAGACTGTCATCCATACCGGAAGAAGATGAGGAAAGACAATCTCTTTTAAGCGAAGAAACTGTATATGCATCAACAAATCGAACAGCTTCGTTAACAAGAGGCGGCTCTACCAAAAGACCGCAAGAAGCTGAAACGACACACGCAACAATTCCTTCACAAGCAGCATTACAAAGGGCAACAAGAGTTCTCTCAGAGGAAGAGATCATTCTATTGCTTCCACACCATTCATTGGTTAAAACATATCAAGAGGAAATCCAACATTTATCCGCAAAAGCCTATGGCAATCCAAACATTTTGCAAGAAAAAATGCAGGAAATTCAAAAAAATCCTGCTGCAGGAGAGGAGCTCTCATGGCGCATGGCAGCTCATCCTGAAAGCATCACTAAACTTTCCGGAACCAACATGTTGGGCTTTAAAAATCGAACGCGTAGACAAGCGGAAGAAAGTTTTTCCGCTCTATGCGTTACTATTGATTGTTATACAGAAGCCGTAAAACAGGCAAGAGAGAGTCTCTTACAATCTCCAGAGCAAGAACTCAAAAACTATGAACGCTTAATGGGGAAGGAAGCCGTCGCTAAACTTCTGCAAAAACCAGATCAACGCGAAAAAGAAACGCTTTCAGAGACAGAAATTTCTACCAAAATTCACCAACATTCAAAAGTCAGAAGACACCATGCCCAAATCCAATATTGGTGCGGAGTTGTTTTTGGCAACACAAACATTTTGCAATCACAGGTGGAAATGCTTTTCCAAAACCCTGAAACAATAGAACAGCTGGCACAGCAACTTGCCGGAAATCCTCAGTCTTTTAACAAATACACTGGTCGTAACTTTTGTGGCTTTAAAAATAAAGCACGCAGACATGCTGAAGCGGGTCTTTCTCACCTCATTGACGCCGCTGACAATTATGCAACAGCTGTAACACAAGTAAGAGAGAGCCTTTCAAAAACTCAGCAGGCAAAACAAGAACACAATGAAGCATCTTCTGACAGAGCGCAAAACTTGCATCAACAACAAAGCGTCTCACAGTCTGCTCAACGCCCTGAGCCTTCAATAGTAACGCATGAAGGAGCAACAATCTCTACGCAACAAAGAGAAACAGATATTCGTCCTCGCAAAACTGCCGCCCCAAAAGCGATGGCTTTTGCCAGCTAAACAGACATAAGTTTTCACATTAAATCTAACGTCTTGGCGCAACACAGGAAAGAGGTGTTTGCGCCAAGAAAGAGAGAAAATTGAAACAAAATTTATTTTTCCGTCCCTTAACCCAAACACTGGAGAAAACAATATTTAGAGAGTGATTATGATCTGAACCATGAGAGTCAAATCTTGTGAAGCTTCTCAGTTTCATATTCTCTTTCATATTAGAGTAAGTGAAAAAGCATAAAACAGAATAAAAACCAACGTACATTTTTAAATAGTATTTAAAAACAATATTGAAAGAGTTTGAAAGGAACATGCATGAAAAAAAGAAATCCCTCCCCTTTTATCACCGAAATGATGGAAAAATTTCAACAACAGGCTGAACAATCCCCCACCAGCCCCCCCCCTCCCCAAGTTTCTCAAAGTTTACCAAAACCAACTGTACAAAAACGCCCAGATAATTTATCCCACCACCCAAAAGTTGCTCCACCACCTCCCCCACGGATGAAAAGCCCAGTGCAAACCAGCACAATGCCTCCTAACGCCAAAAACCAAGAGACACCTCCCCCACAAAAAAAAGCAGTTCCGCCAAAACCTCCGCGTGTAAAAGAGAGACAACAACATAAACCGACAGTTCAAGAGTCCCCCTTCCTACAGACAAAAGTGGCTCCACCCCCTCCTCCACGCATGAGAGAAAAAACACAAACCAGCACAACAATCTACAACTCAAAAATCCAAGAAAACTCCTCTCCGCACACAAAAACAGCTCCACAAAGACCTCCACGTGCAAAAGAGAGGCAACAACATAGACCAACAGTTCAAGAGTCCCCTTCCCCGCAAAAAAAAATGGCTCCGCCCCCGCCCCCACGTATGAGAGAAAAAACACAAGCCGACGCAAAAATCCAAAAGCATGAAACCCAAGAAAGCCCCTCCACGCGCATAAAAATGGCCCCACAAAGACCACCGCGTGCAAAAGATAGAGAACAAAATAAACCAACTGCTCAAGAATCCCCTTCTCTACAGACAAAAGTGGCTCCGCCCCTTCCCCCACGCATGAGAGAAAGAGTACAAAACAGCACAAAAATTCAAAATCCTGAAACACACGAACCAAGTGTTAGACCCAAAACATCATCACATATGAAAGTCAGGCAGCAAAGCAGTTCATCATCACAAGACAGTGGAACATATGCCGTCCCGCCTTCAAGAAAACCGCACCGTATACAAAACAGAAAACAAAGCGATACTGTCGTCCCAAAAACTTCCTCTCCACACACAGCAATTGAACAACCAAAACCGTCTCACGAACAAAAACCATCTATTAATACAATGGAAAGAGAGCTATTGCTCGTAGCATATCAAGAAGAAATACGATTTTTGTGCGAAAAGGTTTATGGCGAACGGCTTATTTTAAGTGAAAGAATAGAAGCAATCAAAGAAAACCCCGATATGGGAGAACAGCTCTTATGGGATGTTACAGAACGGCCTAAGTCTATTTCTAAGCTTGCTGGTAGAAAAGTTCTTGGCATAAAAAATCATGCGCGCAAACAAGCTGAAGAAACTCTTCCTACCCTATGTGCTGCTATTAACGGTTATGTGTATACTTCAAAATATACAAAAAGTGAAAGTATTTCTCAAGGTCCTCACACGGAACAACAACATCAGCGACAAACACAGGAGGAAGAGCTAACAAATCAACATTTACAAAATCCGCTCAATTCAGAAAAGAAAATAAAACCTCTCTCAAATCAGGAAATTGCTCGCAGAGTTCAACAAGATCCATCGGTTCAATATGGTCAAAGAGAGATCCAATATTGGTGCCAAATTGTTTATAAGGATCCATTTATTTTGCAATATAGAATAGAAGATATGCACAAAATTCCAGAGATAGGAGAAGAAATTGTATTTCAAATTGAAAAGGATTGTACATCTTTTGCTCCTCTTGCTGGTAAGCAAGTCCTTGGCTTAAAAAACGGAGCACGAAAAGCTGCTGAAGAAAATCTTCCTACCCTTTGTACCGCCATTAAGGATTATGCTGATACGATAAAACAGTTAAGAGAAACCATTGTGCAAAACCATCAGGCAGAACAACAAAAACGTCATCAACCGCTTAACGATCTCGATAAAAAATTGCAACAGCAGCAAAGCCTATCGCAGTCCCCGAAGCTACCTGAACGCTCAACAGCAAAGCAACATCAGGAGCTTACAGAAACATCTAGACAAGAAGAGAAACCGCCTATTCGACCGCGTAGAGCCGAAACATCAAAAGCAATGGCTTTGTCGTGACAGTCTAATCATCATTGACTTTTCATACAAAACTTTGGTGCAATCATCTTACCAAGATTGCACCAAAAACGGTGTATGAAATACAGAAAACTTTGAATAAGGCACCCCATTATTTTACAGAATTCATTGATAAAATTTCACGATAATACTTCATAAAAATTACAAACTTTAACTTTGTTCCATGATTAACTTGGTTCCATGCGAATAAGGTCAATTTTTTCAATCATTCAAATAGGCACTCTTCTTTGAAGAAAACGCTATGAAAATAATAAAAGGCAAAAAATGTAAAAAAGAAGATTTTAAAAAAATAATGTTACCATTTGAAAGGAAATATGCATGAAAGAAAACACAGAACATTGTGCCTCCTCTACACCGGAAGAATTGCAAGAACAACACTCTGCAATTAATGCAGCCATTTCAAAGCAAATCAATGAAGAAGCGCAAAAATTTTTCTACCCCAATAGCAAAGTGCTTAAAAATAAATACCGCATCAAAGATAACGAAATATTAAAAGAACGCTGTTCTAATGATGTAAAAGAAGAAATGATAAAACTGCACCAAGAACCTCTACCAGAGCAGTTTAATGCCTCTTATCTAAAATACCTTCATCAACGCCTCTTTTCCCGCACATTTGAATGGGCCGGACAAACGCGCGAAGAGCCTTTTACATTTGAAGATGGCACTGTTGCTTCTATGCCCATTTTGAAAAGAAAAGAATTTACAAAACCTTTTGCGATTGGCAGAAAAATACAGGAGGGACTAGAAAAGTTAAATAAAACGCTTGCTGAAAAGAATAATTTACAAGACTTAACTCGCGAAGAATTCGTTGAGCAAGCAGCTGGTATAATGATAGATTTGCACCACTTGCATCCTTTCAGAGAGGGCAATAAGCGCACAAAGAGACTGTTTGTTGAAAAACTCTCTCAAGCAGCAGGACATGAGCTAGACTTTTCTCTTGTGAGCAAAAAACGTAAAGACTTTGTCCGCGCCGCTGCCATGGAACATGGCAACCCAGAGCCTATGAAGCATCTTCTTGAGGATATCTCAAATCCAGAAAAATTGCTCCTATTACGAGAATTCACCAACTCTATGAGAAAGCTTGGATTAGATGAAAAAAATTATCATCTCGCTGTCGTTGCAAAAGAAGGAGAAACCTATCATGGTACCTATAGAGGCAGTGGACCCAATGGCTTCATGCTTGATGCCAACGGCATTTTCATCTTGGGAAATAAAAAAGATCTCACCCCAGAGCAAATACAGACATTAAAAATCGGTGACACCCTCTCCTTTACAGCGCCAAAAGTTAAAAACCCAGAAAAAACCCAGCAAAAAACATTGCTTCCAGAAGAAAAAGAAGAAAAAAGAGCCACTCTTAAAAACGATAAAATAACTGAAAAGAGCAAAGACAACGCATCCATTCAAACAAAGAGAAAAACAAAAGCCCATTTTGCACCATGGATTGCCTCTCATGTTTTACATGACAGCGTTGAAGTTATGCCCAAAAATTTGCAAGCACAAGAAAAAGAACAAATGGCACAACCAATTGTTCAATCGGCTTCCGCTATGAGGCAAACGCAAAAAGATTTTCAAAAAAATATTTTACAGAGCAGTAATACAGCGACAAATGATCCAATATCTGTCAAAATGACAAAGGAAACACGCTCTGATCATCCAGAAATAGAAAAACAGCCTATCAAAAAAGCAATGGCATACTGGGATACTGGTACAAGAAAAACGGACACAATCCCTCTCACCTTACAGGAGAAATTATCATCACCACCTGAAACCGAAGAAAATAAGACAATACACCGTAATTTCTTTTACCCCAATAGTATCACCTTAAAGAATAAATATGGAATAAAAGACTACGGAAAATTAAAAGTGCAATGTGCCCATGATACAACAAAAGCAATCATTCATCTGCGCCAAGAAGCGCCACCACAAAAACTAACCTCCACATATCTCCAATATATTCATCACACCCTATTTAAAAATACTTTTGAATGGGCCGGACAAACACGCGAAAAACCATTTACATTTGAAGATGGTACCGTTGCTTATATGCCAATGATGAAAAAAGCTGGTATTTCTTTTGCCTCAGCAAAACAGATACAGGAGGGACTAGAAAATTTAGATAAAATACTTGCTGAAACGAATAGTTTAAAAGGCTTAACCCGCGAAACATTTGTTGAATATGTCACTGAAATGTTGATACAGCTCAACTATACCCATCCTTTCAGAGAAGGTAATGGACGCACGCAACGAATGTTTTTTGAAAAACTTGGGCAAGTTGCTGGCCACACACTCGACTTTTCTCTTGTAACAGAAAAACGTATGAATCTTGCCAGCATTGCATCGCTAAAACATAACGATAAAGAAGAAATGAAACATCTGCTTGAAGATATCTCAAATCCAGAAAAAATACTTATTTTAAAAGAATTCATGGACAGTATGAAACATATCGGGCTTGAGAGTATTCATCATCATCTTATTATAACAGCAAAAGAAGGTCATACCTATAAAGGCTTTTACAGAGGCAGTGGACCCAATGGCTTTATGCTTGATGCCAACGGAATTTTCATCTTGGGAAATAAAAAAGATCTCACCCCAGAGCAAATACAGACATTAAAAATCGGTGACGCCCTCTCCTTTACAGCACCAAAAGTTCAAAACCAGCAAGAAGTGCTTATCCCCGCACAAACAATACCCCCCCTTACCAACAATGAAATTGCCACAAGGATAAAAAACAACGCTTCCATTCAAGCAAAAAGAAAAGAAATAGAAACTTTGTGCCAAATCATTTATGGCAATCGTCATATTTTGCGGGAAAGAATTGAGATGATCCATGAAAATCATACTGAAGGAGAACAACTCTCCTATCAAATTTCCACCTCCCCCCAATCTATTTCTAAGCTTTCTGGTAGCAATGTATTTGGCATAAAAAACAACGCGCGCGCCCATGCTGAAGCAAATATTTTGCCCCTCTGTAAAGCCATTGATCGTTATATCAATATTTCTAAACAAACAGAAAGAGACATTCTCCATACCCATCATGTAAAACAAAGGCGGTGTGAACAGTCGGTAGAAATACCTAAAGCTTGGATAACAAATCTCTTTTCCGTGTCAAAAACACAACAGCAAGAAACGTTATCAAACTCTCCCGAATTAAGGGGGGAGATAAGGACTTATATCAAAAAAATCAATGAGCGCTTATCCTCAAGCGAGCATGAAGCTATAAAAGAAAATAATCCTGAAAGACTTGCGAAGAGTCTTGGCACATCAACCATTAAAGCAAAAGAGATTATGGAAATAGTCAAGCAGATAAAAGAGATAGAACAGCATATACAACCCATGTATTTTTATAATCATAAATTCGATGAGCGTTTCGCACCAAACCAGCATCAATCTATAAAGAAAAACAATGAAAAAAAATGTTCCAACACTCTTGATAAAGAGGCAATTAAAGTGCAAAAAATGACAGAAAACGTCAATCAGAATCCCAAAAGACAAGAAAATATTCAACCTCACAAAACGGCACACGCAAAAGCAATGGCAATGAATGTCTAAAAGGTTCATAAACTTTAACTTTTTCGCCCCCTCTGGTAAAAATGATAGCCTTTCCCCCCTGCCTTCATCGGCAAATCAATCGCACCTCAACGAGAATGGAAACCATGAGAGAGTAATTTTTATCTTATTTCCTCAGATTTTATCCTCATCAACTGTGAAAAGAAACCTGAACAGGAAAAATGCTGTTGAAAGATCATGTCTTCCTATCCTCTTGTTTATGTAATCTCTAAAATGGGAGGGCCGGCAAATTTGGGGAAAACATAAAGCCGTAAAAGTGAAAACCAATCACCAACTTTACCATTACCTTTTAGCTCAGCCTTACGACTTTTTAAAACATCTAAAGCGCTGTTTTCTTAATAATGAATAAATAATGGAAATGGCGCATTGCTCCACGCTTTTATTTTATTGGCGTTCTTTTAATAGGGTCACACCCCTCACATAAAACAGAACGGTATTGGCTTACACTATTCACGATATCACACCATAAAGGGAAATGATCATTATATATCCCTTCAAACTGTTATGATATCACTCGCATATTTCAGTTTGAAAAAGAAATTTTAATTATTTTATGGCAACAATAAAAATTTTAATGCAACAGTAAACAAGGAGCATAAAAAAGTCTTCAAGCACCATTGTTGACAGAAAGATAAACACCGTCGTAAAACGCTTTCAAAAAGTCTCTTTGATTAGGATAGAGATCAGATTTTTACGATTTAAAACAGTTTATTTCTCCTGTCATCGCTTCTCTTTTACAACAAAGTTGATATATCTTTATGACATTGATTAAAAAAATTGCGACAGTTGCTTCCGGAACCCTCATGAGCCGTATTTTTGGCTTCGTACGCGAAATGCTTATGGCAGCAGCCCTAGGGACAGGTCCTGTTTCTGATGCCTTTAACGCTGCTTTTCGTTTTCCCAACACATTTCGTCGTTTTTTTGCTGAAGGTGCCTTTAACGCTGCTTTCATTCCTCTTTTTGCAAAAAAAATCACTGAAGAAGGCCACGAAACGGCATGCAAATTTGCAGAAGAGGTCTTTGGCGTTCTCTTTTCACTGCTCTTACTGTTAACGATTGCGATGGAACTCAGTATGCCTTTTTTGGTACGAACCATTATTGCTCCAGGTTTTACAGAAGATGTAACAAAATTTAACGCTACAATTCACTTTACTGCAATCATGTTTCCCTATTTAACCTGCATGTCGCTTGCTGCCATGATGGGGGGTATGCTTAATGCGCTGCGACGCTATTTTATTGCCGCCATTGCTCCACTCTTTTTAAACATTGTTCTGATTGGTGTGCTTGCCTATGCTTGGATCTATAAACTTGACGCTTGGCATATCGGTTTAAATCTATCTTGGGGTGTGTTGGCAGCAGGGCTTCTTCAACTCACCTTAATTGCCCTTGCTTTACGTCAAAGTGGAATGAAAATTTCCTTCCGCCAGCCCCATTTTAGTCCTAATGTTCGCAAGCTGTTAACTTTAGCATTTCCAGCAGCCATCACGGGTGGCATCACGCAAATTAATTTGCTCATTAATACCAACATTGCTTCTAGTCAATCAGGTGCTGTTTCTTCTTTAATGTATGCGGATCGTCTTTATCAATTGCCTTTAGGCGTAATCGCCATTGCCGTTGCAACGGTTCTTTTACCAGAGTTAACACGCGCTTTGCGGAGCAAAAAGCATAAAGAAACCCACCATTTACAAAACCGCTCTATTGAATTAACATTGTTGTTAACACTTCCAGCATCCATCGCTTTTTTGCTGCTCTCCACTCCCATTGTCAGTTTGCTCTTTGAACGAGGACAATTTACCAGTCAATCAACACACCATGTTGCACAATTACTGGAGCTTTATGGACTAGGACTTCCAGCTTTTGTTCTTATTAAGGTCTTTATTCCTAATTTTTTTGCCCATGAAGATACCAAAACACCGATGATTTTTACAGGTATTTGCGTTTTTATCAATATCGGTCTCGCCTTAACATTATTTCCTATTCTATCTGCACGAGGCATTGTTATTGCTGAAATTACCTCTGGATGGGCCAACACCCTGTTGCTGTGGAGTGTCCTTATCAAACGCGGTTATTGGAAATACGACTTCCAACTAATAAAGCGAATATTATGTCTCATGATGGCAACTCTTTTGAGTGCACTAGCCCTCTATTACGGATTGAGTGTATTTAGTTTTTTGTCTTTTCCTTTATCCTCACAAGCATCCTTTTTCTTGCGCGCGATCACCTTAGCTGGGATCATGATTGGCATATTTTTGATCTATTTTAGTACCTATTTTTTATTCAACACCCGTTCCTTTTTTCACACGCTTAAAAATTTGAAAAAACGCTCATAATATCTATACTTTGTCAAAAACAATAAAATGAATAACCTTAATTGAAGAAAGAGCACTCCTATGGATACCTTCACACCACTTGTCTTTTCCGGCGTACAACCGAGTGGTCATTTACATCTTGGCAATTATCTTGGAGCCATTCAGCGTTGGGTTGAACTGCAAAACTCTCATCACTGTCTCTATTGTGTTGTGGATATGCATGCGCTCACAGTCAACCCAGATCCCCTTACTTTACGCGAATCCACCAGAACAGTGACAGCAGCTTTTTTAGCCGCCGGTATTGATCCTCAAAAACACATTATTTTTAACCAATCACGTGTTTTTCAACATGCTGAACTCGCCTGGATTTTTAATTGTGTTGCCCGTATCGGCTGGCTTCAACGCATGACACAATTTAAAGATAAAGCGGGAAAAGATCGCGAAAAAGCATCCATCGGGCTTTTTGCTTATCCCACTTTGATGGCTGCTGATATTTTAGTCTATCGTGCAACGCATGTTCCAGTAGGCGAAGATCAAAAACAGCATGTTGAACTCACACGCGATATTGCACAAAAGTTTAACAACGACTATGCACAGCGTATTGCCGAATTAAATTTTGGCGTCTCTATGCAAACGGATGAAGAAAAAAGACAAGGCTTTTTTCCTCTTCCAGAAGCACTGATTGGAACAACAGCCACACGCATTATGTCTTTGCGCGATGGGACGAAAAAAATGTCAAAATCAGATCCTTCAGATTTTTCACGCATTAATTTAACCGATGATGCTGATCTTATCGCAAAAAAAATACGTAAAGCCAAAACGGATTCGGCCCCTCTTCCCGATACCCTTGCCGCTTTAAAAGAACGACCAGAAGTAGATAACCTGCTTGGTATTTATGCCGCCTTTGCCAAAATTAGCAAAGAAAAGATTCTTTTAGAATTTTCTGGTCAACAGTTTTCGCATTTTAAAACAGCTCTAGCCGACCTTGTTGTCCATAAGCTTGCCCCTATAACAGAAGAATTACGTCGCCTTCATAAAGAAAGCGGTTATATCGACTCTGTTTTGCATGATGGCGCTAAACGTGCTAGTATGCTTGCAGAAGAAAATATGAAAAAAATTCGTGAAATTGTTGGATTTTTGCACGATACATAAAAATAATAAAACTAAAAACTGTAGAGAGCAAAAAAATCGTTTGTACAAAATAGAGAAAGTGCATGATTTCCAAACCCCAAAATCCGAAAAAAGAACCAAAGAAAAAAAACTTAGTTATTATCGATGAAACACCAGAGTGTCGGCGTGCCGTTGCGTTTGCCGCACAGCATGCCCAAAATACCAGTAGAACATTGGTATTACTTTGTGTCGTTGATAGTGTAGAATTTCAACATTTTCTGGGTGTAAACAACCTTATGCGTACAGAATCAAAGCAAAGTGCTCATAAAATATTAGGAGACATTGCCAGTGAAGTCCGCACCACCCATGCGCTTGAAACAGAAATAGTCGTGCGTGAAGGAAAAAAAATTGATGAGATTTCTAAACTGATCGACGAAGATAAAAGGATTGCACTGATTGTTTTAGCAGCCAGTGGACATACAGAAGGACCAGGACCCCTTGTTCAATTAATCGGGAATAAAGGGACAGCTTTTTCAATCCCTGTCATTGTTATTCCTAGCAATCTTGCCGATGAAGATATTAGATCTATTGCCTAAAAAATATAATTTTCTACAATGTAAGATCTTCCCAAGCCTTCATTATAAAAGGAGAATCTATGTTTATTCAAACTGAAACCACCCCAAACCCTGCAACACTTAAATTCCTGCCAGGACGCGTGGTTCTTTCTGAGGGCGTATTAGAATTTCGTGACCGTGAAGAAGCAGCTAAAAACTCACCTTTAGCGGCTAAACTGTTTAATATTCCCAATATCAATGGTGTCTTTTTAGGCTATGATTTTATCACCGTGAGCAAAAAAGAAGGAGAATGGCAACATCTTAAGCCCGTCATTTTAGGCACAATTATGGAACATTTTCTATCCAATGAGCCAGTGATCACCACCAACGCCACAACACAAGCACAAACCCATGCCCTTAACGAAGAATTTTATGACGAAAAAGATGCTGATATTGTCTTAACCATTAAAGAGCTCCTTGAAACGCGTATCCGCCCCGCAGTTGCCAATGATGGTGGAGACATTACTTTTCGTGGATTTGAAAATGGTATTGTTTATCTCAATATGCGCGGCGCCTGCGCTGGATGTCCCTCTTCAACGGCAACCCTCAAACATGGTATTGAAAATCTTTTACGTCATTTTATCCCTGAAGTTTTAGGCGTTGAAGCCATGCCACAATAAATATTGACCTCAATAGGTAAAACAACCACACTGATTGCCCTTCTTCAACAGCGCTCAAACATGGAGTGCAAAAATCTTACATCATTTTATTCCTGAAATTTTAGAAGTGAGCTATGCAGCCATAAAAATACAGTACTGTAAAAAAATCTAAATAAAATGATCCCTTCGCTCACCTTTCACCTCCACATATGCCTTAAAAAGCTTTCTGCCCCTTAAGAGCATAAATTGTTTCAATAAACCAATCGCATAGACAGAAATAGAACGCATAGGGATGTGCATTTTAAATTTATTTTGTTTCATAATCTTGTCATGCAATTTTAACTAGGAAAACACGACCTCGTTACAAAAAAAGAAAATCCCAAAAAAAACATTGCAAGATAGAGTACCCATTTGCTTCATCTTTCTCAGCTCTCCCAACGACAAAATCATGCAAAATACTTCTTGTAGCAAACCGGCACCATCATTATATCTGCCAGCCCCCAATGTTGCGACAGCCCTTGGCACTTAAGACGATTCATAAGAGCCATTTTTAATCCTTTCTTGTACAGTTTTTACCCACACGCCAGCCCCACTTGTGGTGTGCAAATAAGTGATTTTAATTGATTCAACATGGAACAGATTTGAAATGAGAGAATCCACGTTATTCGGGATTCTAATTCAATATGAATAACGCTAATTTATTATTATAAATCAATATGTTGTAGCAGAAAATTGACAAAGATCATATTTTGCAACTTGAATGAAAATTCTGACATTCTTCTTATTTCAATTCTGTTTTTATTGCATCAATGAAAATCGTCCGCTTACACAGCACAAACTGGATAATAACAAAAACTATTTTTAATAGCGCTTATAAACACTTTTAAATATAAGAACTGTTGCAACATTGAGAGCTGGAAAAAAATGCATGATGATGCTACCTTATCAGTATCTCGTACCGATCTTTTCCTATTTTTGAGTCAAAAATTCCCCTCTAGCACCTTGAATCTGATCTCCATAAATATAGCGAGGAAGGTGTGTACAAATACTTGTAAAAATAAATAAATGTAAAATCAGATCTATTATGGTTGTTTTGGAAGTCATTTGAGAAAAAGTAGGAATATTTTTTCAATTCAGCAGAAATAAGTTTGTTACTTTACGGCATCGTTCTCTTCATAAAGCGCATACCTTTATTGTTGCTTGTAAATCAACATCTACCCCTTCTCATCACAATATGTTTAAAAGAAAAGACAGTGTCAGTATTTCTCTACTATATATATTTTTCCAACCCTCAAGGTTGCAATAGCCCTTGGCACTTGAGATGGTTCATAAGAGGCCTTTTTACTACTTTCTTGTACCATGTCACTCCACACGGATCTCCCCGCCTGTAACATGCAAGAGACATGATTTTGATTGATTCAACACGGAACAGATCTGGAGCTCTCATTCAACATGCAAAATAGTGAATTATCTTTATAAATCAAATTATTGCTGTACGTATCTTTTATATCCCAATAAGGGCATATATTGCATCTATCTGATTGGCATAATCAGTGAAATAAGAAAAGAAATACAAAAACAATTGCAATAGGATAAACGTCTAAACTTTTTTCACAAACTCCGACTTTAAACTCATCTGCCCAATCCCAGGAATTTTGCAATCAATATTATGATCCCCATCTACCAAGCGAATATTCTTTACCTTCGTCCCCCCTTTTAAAACAGATGAAGCGCCTTTTACTTTCAGATCTTTTATCACCATAACAGTATCGCCATTTGTCAAAATCTGACCATTGGCATCATAAACAGTATCGGAAAGAACAGCGGCATCGTTCTTTTGTGGCCATTCATGTGCGCATTCAGGACACACAAAATTTTCACCATCTTCATAAGTATAAAGACAATCACAACGAGGACATTTGGGATATTGGGTCATAAATTCCCCTTTTTTAGAAAAATCATTCATTATGACGGTCATAAAACAAGAAATGCTTATTGTCCATTATTTTAGAAAAATACGTCCCTTTGTTTCATTCCCCATCTGCCAACTATGTTTGTCAATGCGATCACCACAGACAAGACGTTAATTTATAAGAATGATTTATCATTGTACACCTTAAATAAGCCCCTACCTATCATAAAATTTACTCCCTTCATTCTCTCTTATAAATCAATCAAAATCATTTTCTTATCCGTCACAAATGAAATTAACGAATGGATAAAAAATGAAAAAAGGAACATCTCTTAATAAATTCTCTCAAAGAGCGAAGCACGATTGAATATTGCGAGAAAAGAAAGTGATGCCTTAACTTGACCTTTTATTTTAAGTAAAAATAACGGTTATAATATTAGAGAATATGTTGATTTATAATCATCATCAATGGTTTTGTATGTTGAATAGAACACCCGAATATTTTAAGATTTTCTTATTTCAAATCCTCTTCTATTGAATCAACCAAAGCCTTGCGCTTGCATGTTACAAGTGGAAAGATGCACATTGGGAACTAATCAATAAGTGTGATGGAGCTGGGCTTACTCTCTCATAAAAATGGTGGTGCTCAATGTTGTCACTGCCCTTGGCACAAAAGATGATTGATTCATAAGAGGTGCTTTTAGTTCTTTTTTGTACAGTTTTTATCCACACGGCTCTCCCCGCTTGTTATGTGCAAATGAATGGTTTTAATTGATTCAACATGGAATAGATTTGAGATGAGATAATCTTACAATATTGGAGAGCTCTCATTCAAATTGAATAATACTAAATTATTATTATAAATCAATTTATTATCCAATATATATCGACCATTATATTCTTCTCGAGGATTTACCGTTATCTCCTACATGAACAGCATTCCATAAAGAAGGGCGTAAGTGTATTGAGAGAGGCTTTTTAAATAAGCATATGAAATGCGCAATAACGACAGTGTTCTGTTTTGCATGAGGAACATCATCCTATTAAACAAACACTTCTATCAAACCATCAGAAACCATTGGGCATAAATGCTCCGATTATGCTGGATTATAATTGCCTACAGCATTCGGTTTTAAGAAGCACGCAGTTTTAGGAATCGGATCGATATGTAAAGGTGAAAAAAACAAAGCGAGCTTGAAAATGGAGTTAAGCTCTTCCTTATGGCAAATAAAATCATGCCCCTAAAAACATACCCCATGTGATCAATCATCATACCTTTACAAAAAAACATTCCAATGATCTTAGGTAATAATATCAGGGTGGTCTCGTCCCAATACTTGTTGTATGTTTAGTAGTTTTAGTGCCACCTGTTGCAAAGGTTGGAGAACTTCTTGCGGATTAAAATTGTGTTTGCGTGGATCACTTTCATATTGTTCAAAATAAAGTCGTAAAGTAGCACCCAGTGTTCCTGTTCCCGACAAACGGACTACCAACCGTGCTCCATTCTTGAAAAAAATACGGATACCTTGCCGCGTGCTAACGCTCTGATCAACAGGATCATGATATGTAAAATCGTCTGCTTTTTTGACGAAAAATCCAGAAATTTCAGTTCCTGAATGTGGTAAGTGTGCACGCAAATGTTCTATAATTTCCAAAGCTTTATCGGCTTCGACTTCTTCATAATCATGCCGTAACGTGTAAAAACGCCCATAGGTGTACCAATGCTGTTGAACAATTTGTGCGACAGTTTTTTCTGTTACCGCTAAAAGATTTAACCAAAATAGGACAGCCCATAAACCATCTTTTTCACGGATATGATGAGACCCAGTTCCAAAGCTTTCTTCACCACAAAAGGTTACTTTCCCCGCATCCAAAAGCGTTCCAAAAAACTTCCATCCCGTTGGTGTTTCAAAAAAGTTTAATCCCTTTTTTTCCGCAACCAGATCAGCAGCACGCCCCGTCGGCATAGAACGAGCTATCCCCACAACGCCTTTTCGATATCCTTTAATGAGGTGTGCATGCTCAGCCATAATAGCCAGAGAATCTGACGGCGAAACAAATTGCCCACGACCAATAATGAGGTTACGATCTCCATCACCATCAGAGGCTGCGCCAAGATCTGGTCCTTTCTCTGACATCAATAAATCATAAAGAGCCTTAGCATAAACCAAATTGGGATCTGGATGACCACCTCCAAAATCTGGCAAAGGAATACCATTAACCACCGTCCCTTCAGAAAATCCTAAGCATTTTTCAAAAATTTCATGAGCATAAGGCCCTGTTACCGCATGCATGGCATCAAACCGTAAAGTAAGACCTCGAGCAACAGCCTTGGCAATACAGTCAAAATCAAAAAGCTCCTGCATCAAAGCAACATAATCAGCGACAGGATCAATAATATCAATCCGCATGGCTCCCATAAAGATCGTACCTTGCCTATCTAAATCAACATCTGGTGCTTCAAGAATTTTATAAAAAGAAAGACGTTGCGATGTTGCAAAAATAGCATCACATAAAGAATTAGGAGCGGGTCCCCCATTAGAAATATTATATTTAATACCACAATCTCCTTCTGGACCACCAGGATTATGGCTTGCAGAAAGAATAAGTCCACCATGGGCATGAGTTTTACGAATAAGATGCGAAACAGCAGGTGTAGAAAGAATACCGCCCCTTCCCATTTTAATAAGAGAGACACCATGCGCCGCTGCCATCTTCAACACAATCTGAAGGATAGTACGATTAAAAGTGCGCCCATCCCCCCCAAGAATTAACATTTTTCCTTCAAGAGGCCCAATGTTATTAAAAAGAGACTGTATAAAGTTTTCTACATAATGGGGTTGTTGAAAAACAGACACTTTTTTGCGCAAACCAGATGTTCCCGGTTTTTGCCCCTCAAAAGCCGTGGTCAAAACTGTCTTTATGGTCATATCCATACCTTTATATTCTTTCCTATAATTTTAAGGTGAAGAGTATCCAAAGTCGACCATTAATTCTACTTGACGGAAGTGTGAAATATTTGCACACTCGTTAGAAGTAAGAATTTTTTAAGAAGCCCTTTTATTTAAAACGATCTTTCCCATATGTTTTTAAATACGAAGGCTGTTTTAAAACAAAATTTTCGTAAAAGAATACAGGAGCATCATGATGATGAAAAAAACAGTTCCCAATGTAACATTCCACACACGCGTACGCGATGAATCAATGGCTGGAGACAATCCTTATCGGTGGCAAGAAGTTAGCAGCGATGCTTACTTTAAAGGAAAGCGTGTTATTCTTTTTTCTCTTCCTGGAGCTTTTACCCCTACTTGCTCAACCTTTCAGCTGCCTGACTTTGAAAAACTCTATGATGAATTTAAACACGCTGGTATTGATGAAATTTATTGCCTTTCCGTCAATGATGCTTTTGTCATGAATGCTTGGGGAAAAGCACAAAATATCAAAAACGTGAAATTAATTCCCGATGGCTCTGGTGAGTTCACACGCAAAATGGGTATGCTGGTTGCAAAAGACAATGTTGGTTTCGGCATGCGATCATGGCGCTATGCAGCTGTTATTAATGATGGTGTGGTTGAACAATGGTTCGAAGAAGCAGGTTTTTCAGATAATTGTGCAACAGATCCTTACGAAGTTTCTTCACCACAAAATGTTTTAAAAGCCTTGAAAAGCTAATTCCAACCCCGAATCGTCCATTTAAACAAAATTTTACGACACAAATTTCCTGAGCAGGAAAGTTTGTGTCGTTTATTTTTTGCAACATCTATTCGTGAAAGCAGACCCTATAAGTTTATTGTGTGCCTTCTGTGAGAAAAGATTAAAGCAATAATTTTTTCAATAAATATTTTATGTTCTAACGGCTTTGTAAAAGCTTGAAAAATTGCTGATGAAAAATCTGGCCCTGTTGTGGTACTAAAAAATCAAAGAGTTAAAAGCTGTTGCACGCTATCAAAAAATGCTGATGCAATTGCCAAATACGCAAATTCATGCAAAACTCTCTCGGAAACATCAAGGATTAACATATAGATAAACTATGCAAAATCAACGCTGAGCTCCTCATGTTGAGAAAAACTTTATGTTGAAAATGGTTTGATTTATAATTTCTCATATTAAATGAGAGGAGCCGAATATCATAAGATTGTTTTATTTTATCCCTTCTTATATTGAATCCCTTAAAACTATTTTTTTGCTCATTAGCAAGTGGGATTGGCATATGAATAAACCATTAAAAAGAGTGAAAATGCTTCTCGTAAATGCTTTCAAAGGCGAAAGCTGTGAACATTAAGACTGCAAGGTACACAAAAGCATCAAGAGAGAAAATACAGATCAAACATTTGTTTGAAGAGGCGCACAGTTCAAATTGAGTTATGTCTCATAAAAAATAATCAAACACGGCATAAAAACAGCTCTGCATAAAGAACCGTTTATAAAGAAGATTCAATCAAAACAAATCCCGCAAACATTCCAATTCACATACCATAAACAAACTCATTACTGTTCTCATAGCCATTTATTCTAAGCTTTTATTTTTCTCTAAGAGAAAAACGGTTAAAGGAGTTGTTTATTCGGGTATTCTACCGTAAAACGTGCTTCTATCTCTTCCTCTTCATCGAACTCAAAATCTTCATCACATTCAGGAAGACCAAAAATATCTGGATTGATGAAATAACAATCTTTTTTTGTCCCCTTCGCTACAATTTTATTTGTTTCTAATTCTTTGATACCTTCTTTAAAACTTTCAAAATTAAGATATTCTGGTTCTTGAATTGAAAGATCGCAAGTCAAAAATTCTTCAAGAATATCAAGATCCAATGTTATCTGATCAAACCATAAATCCACATTATCCCCCTCATCTAACATTTTCCCTAATTGCCACAACATCACAAAAAATGCTTTCATACCATTAAATGATAACCCAAAAATCATACGCCGACATGACGAGGCGCCTGAAAAGGTAATTTGCGGAAGATCTTCAAATCCGAAATTTGAAGGAGGAAGTTTAAATGATTTTCCAATATTCTCAGGTCTTTCAAGAATAAAGGGATTTCGTTCATAGAGCAGAGTAAAATCATATTGGACCATTTTCATTTCTCCGTTAAAGAATTGATTTTATGAAAAATGCATATTATCAGTAGGTTACCATTATAGCAGCTTACAATTCATCCAAACATGCTCCTGTAAAAAATTGTTCGATTTAAGTCATTCCATTGTTTTTTGAAGCTTAAAAAGTTTTTTAGGATAAAACGCTCTAGTTCTCCCTCCTTTTGCAATAAGGCTAGATTTTGTAATGTCCAAGAAGAGAACATCAAAGGATTTGATACTCATAGATGAGAATTCAAAGATGAAGCCAATATAAACTGTCAATATTTTATAAACTTTTTCAGAAGCATTACGTGAAACCCTTTAATTTTCTCAGAGTTTTTGTTCGTTACTATTTTTTTTTGCACATTTTAACGCATTATCATCGCATCCTCAGAAGGGCACATTTTATAGCGAATAGCGCTTACTTTTATCTCTTAAAAAATCTCTCTTTTATGCCGCACGCACTTCAAAACCCCACTTTTGAACGCGTGTGCCAGCACGTATAAACGAGCAAAGCACAAATTTCAAAAATTGAATCTCAACTTTTCCGAATATTTCAGGTAATCCTTTCGATAAAGACTTTTACCATTATCACTTTTGGGTAGCTAAAATATTCTGTACCGTTTTGACCAATTGATCTTCATCAATCGTCACTTGTGCTGGTCGACTTTCACGCCATGTTTGATTATCTTTGATCTCATGAGATAACCGCGCCCCTTCAATCAAATCTTTGATCTGTATTTTTCCGCTCTCACGTTCTTGTGAACCTTGGATAACCACACAAGGCGCTTGGCGTCGATCCGCATATTTCATCTGCGCTTTTATCCCCGATGCCCCCAAATAGAGCTCAGCACGAATTCCCGCACCACGCAACTGCATCACCATTTTTTGATAACCAGCAACCGCCTCTGGCTCTTTATCCATCATCAGCACCACAACCGGCCCTGTTGTCTCCTTCATAGGCAACTTTCCAAGATTTTGCAAAGCAGCGATCAAGCGTGAGACCCCGATTGAAAAACCTGTTGCTGGAATGTTTTCACCACGAAAGCGTGCCACCAATCCATCATAGCGCCCACCACCACCAACGGAGCCAAAAACAACTTTCTGCCCATCATCATTGAAAACATCAAACAGCAACGTAGCCTCAAAGACAGGACCTGTATAATAATCCAGTCCACGCACCACCGATGGATCAATCTTGATACGATTCTGAAAACCATTTGCGGCAAAAATTGCTTGCATTTCCTCAAGCTCACGAATTCCCTCACGCCCTTGAACATGATCACCAACCACTTCTTTAAGAGCCTCAAGCGTTTCTTCTGCTGTTTCAGCTCCAGCAGCAGTTAAGGTAAGAATACACTCAATCTCTTTATCCTTAAGCTCCGCCCCTTTTGTAAAGTCACCACTTTCATCCAAACGCCCTTTTCCCAAAAGCAAACGCACCCCTTTAGAACCAAATTTATCCAGTTTATCAATTGCTCTTAAGACAGTTAAGCGCTTTTCAGCCTGCTCATTTCCCCCCAAACCAATTTTCTCTAAAACGCAATCGAGAATTTTTCGGTTATTCAGACGAATGGCATATTCATGATGCTGAAACCCTAGTTTTTCCAAACTATCGGCTGCCATCATGCAAATCTCAGCATCTGCCGCAACGGTTGGTGTTCCAACAATATCAGCATCAAATTGCATAAATTGCCGAAACCGCCCCGGTCCAGGCTTTTCATTGCGAAAAACAAACCCCAACCGATAACTGCGATAAGGTTTTGGTAACGTTTCAAAATTTTCAGCAAAATAACGGGCAAGAGGCGCAGTCAGATCATAGCGCAAAGACATCCATTGCTCATCATCATCTTGTAGCGAAAAAACGCCCGCATTTGGACGATCTGAATCCGGTAAAAACTTACCCAGCACATCTGTATATTCAAAAATTGGTGTTTCCAGTGCTTCAAAACCATAAAGTTCATAAACTTCACGAATTTTCGCAATCATTGTTTCAGTTGCATACAACTGTGCACTTGTACGATCAACAAACCCACGGGGTAAACGGGCTTTGGTTTTTTCTTGTTTTGATAACATATTTTTCTCTAACAACAATATATATTCACCGATAACGTGTGTCTATCTTATAGAAACAAACGCTGCAATACCTTTATCAACTGGAAACTGGTAACAATATGCATAAGCTTTTGCTTTTAAAAGATGCAAACCTTTACCCTTAAGGCAATCTACTGAAAATATTTGCATTTTCAATAGGAACATAGCCCCCCACTCAACATGAAATGCACGCTTAACATTCAATGAAAAGACATCTGTGCTTGTTGAAAGAAACCACAAAGCAACTGTTGATTCTGGATAAATCGGAAACATCCCCCTCAAAAGCCCTCCCTCTCAGAATTCTTCAGATTTATTACAGATGCAAAAATCCTCAAGACATCAGTGTGCTTTGCGCTTGTTCTGCAAAATGATTGATAACATTTTTTAAATCAACAATATTTCGTCCAGCATCTGTAATAGAGCGTGATACAGAGGGAATAACATTCTGCCAAAGTCTTTGTGGAAATTGATTTGCTAGTTGTGTCATTGTTCCACCTTGGGTGCCAATACCTGGAACGAGAAACAGACTACTGTTTAACTGCTCAATTGTATCTTTTGATTCAGATCCTAATGTCGCTCCTATAACCGCACCTATGGGGCCAATATTATGATGGAGAACCGAAGACTGACTATTATAATCACAAATACACTGTGCAAGATGAAGAGAGAGTGTCTGGTCACCAATAAGCGCATTTCGTATTTGTTTCCCCTCTGGATTAGAAGACTGAACCACTACAAAAACCCCTGCTCCTGTTTCTTCAGCAACCTTTATCAGAGGAATAAGAGCATCAAAACCCAAAAAAGGATTAATTGTCATGGCATCAGCTTTGAACGCACTGCTTGAACCAAGCCAAGCCTTACCATAGGCTTCAGCAGTAGAGCCAATATCCCCCCTTTTTGCATCCGCCAGAACCAATATGCCTTGTTCGTGTGCATTTTCAATCAGTTCTTTCAGAGCTTGAAGACCTTCCACACCATATAATTCAAAAAATGCGACTTGCGGCTTTATAATACCTACTTTACCCACAACTGCTGTTAAGAGAATATCACAAAAATCTTTTAGACCTTTATAATCAAAGCTTAGTTTCCACGATTGCAAAACTTTATGGCTCGGATCAAAGCCAATACAAAGAGGTCCATAGATTTCACGATTTTTAAAAAAAGTTGAACGAAACATTTTATATCCTAACAAGGTCTCTCTTTAAACTTTTTGATACAATCAAAAAGAAAAGCATTTGTCAAAAGAATACAATAGCGAAAACACAAAGAAAGAGCTCTCTATACAAAGTGTGCTTTTATTCATGAAACATAAATATATTCCCATTCGTAACGCTTATCATATGTTTATCGACCAAGACGTTGTCATGAGATAAAAATTCAAATTTATGAAAGAATATAAACAAAAAAGCATCCATATTATTATGACCTCATAAAGCCCTATAAGCGTACCTTGTCGTTTTCACACCCTTTTTTATGATCAACAAAAACTCTCTATGAACGCGCTTTAAACAAAGTTTCAAAAGAAAATGCCCCACCATGATGATCTCGATCTTAACTTTAGATCTTTCCTATTCCTTTTTGGCTCATATCTATTCCCTTTTGGAACATAATTAGCAAAAAGGCATTGTATCTCCAGCATATTCAAGGAGATAAAACATGGAAACTCGCATTCCTGAAAACACACCATTCGATACCAATTTTCTAGGAGAAACATCTCTAGAAGAAAAGTATCCATTCTTTCACACACCCATTTCATGGTCCGCAATCTTTGCGGGACTGGTGACAGCTCTTGCCACCTCAATCTGCCTCTCTTTCCTCATTTCTGCTTTGGGCTTCAGCCAAATGGATTTCACTTCTTCATCCCCATTTGAAGGCTCTTTCCTCTCCTTTGGCGTGGGTTCTGTTATCGTTACACTGATTAGCCTAGCCTTGGGAGGCTTTGTCGCCGGACGTTTTGCTGAAACGGCAGGAGCTCTTCATGGGTTCTTAACCTGGGCTCTCATAACACTTCTTCTGACCCTCCAAGCCATCCACGTGGTTTCTAGTACAGCAAAGATAGGGGCTAAAACCGCTCTAGAAAACACTGCTACGATACAACAAACCGTAGATAGTTTTAAAACAAACATATCCCCCCTACTGTCAAACTTAAACAGTGAAAGTCTTGAAAAGTTTTTTACAACAAAAAGTGACAATGGAGTTAATTTTGACCAACTTGGCAATGAGTTACACACCCTTCTCAATAAAAGCGACATTCCTGCTCTCAATGCTAATCGCTTAAAACAAACCTATCAAGCTGCACTCAATGATATTGGTTCTGCGATAACAGCTTTTAAAAATGATCCGTCTCACTATCGCACCACTTTAAAAAATCTTGGTGAACGCCTGTCTGATCGTGTAGAAGATCTCACGACAAAATTTAATCGAAGCGATATCATCAATGCGCTTATGAAGGATGGCATGACCCGTGCGGAGGCACAAACAGCAGCCAACCATGCCGTTCAACTCTATCAAAGCGCAGAGGGAAAAACCGAAAAAGCCATCAAAACCTTTGAAGAACAGGCTGAAAAACTCTCAGACAATCTTGAGGATACGATCAAGGGAGCAAAAAACACTGCAACTAAAGCCACAAAAACAGCCTCCAATATGGGATGGTGGGGCTTTTTAGGAAGCCTCATAGGTGCCGTAATTTCCAGCGTTTTTGGCTATTATGGGTACAGAAGTCGCAGAGACTTTTTCACGCTTTAAATACTTATGGCTCAGAAGGTATAAAACCAATAAAAAGCTGTACAATCTGTACAGCTTTTTTGGCACCTGCTTGAAAAGCTTTTTGCGTAAATGGCAACTTATACACGACCTTACAACATAAAAAAACAAAGTCTTTCGAAGTTCAAACTTGAAAGCAGAATACACAAATGATGAGAGAATATTGTACTCATTGCCCTTAAAAAATCAAAAATCCTCAAAGAGAACAATCTATCTTTTTAAGAAAACATAGAGAGCTCTTCATTATATGCAGTGTATCCCTTCAAAGAAAAGAGCAAAAAAATCACGCATCTCTTTGTTGTTAAGAAAAAAAGCGAATACCCTCTTCAATGATATTGCTAAAAAACGCCTCAACACAACAATGATATAACTTCAAAAAGAATAAGAAATATTTTCAAACAACATGACATTTGACAAAAAAAATAAATCTATGCTAAGTTTAAAAAATTGATAGTTTTTTATATTTAAATTATCTATATTTTATCAGCTATGAGGGGAGGAATATATGAACATTTCACTTGATAAAGTAAAAAATGTTATTGAATTGGCTGCTGATGAAGTTATGCCAACTGCAATGCTTACTAAGTATGCACAGCGTAACGATGTTCAAATTTATCAAAGTAAGCTTGATAAGCTTGTTATGAATGGTTCGCTGGAAGTTTAATGATGTATTGTTGATGCAAATCTGTTTATCCATCCAACTTTAAAAATTAAGCTTATTTAAGTGCATGTTTCAGTTATTTTCAGAGGGCTTTTCTCAAAAAATTGGGCTAAGCAAGGAGCTGAATTGTCAATTTCGTACATCCCTTTCAATGAAATGGATGTTTTGGATGCTTTAAGACAATACGCTCTACGTCCTCATAAACTCTTAGCACTTAATCCTAAATCCGAAGTAGTAACAGTGGTTAATGGCGTGTGAGCTCCACACCCTCCTTCAAACTTTCTTGTTTTAGATACGGAAAGGACTATAGAAGAATATACTGCCCGCGTTGATCAATATGCTAAAGGGCAAGAATGGTCGGTCATGTATTATGGGTTATACGCTGCAACTCCTATACTATGGGACGCGGCAAAACAATTTGCAGATCAATTAGCACATTCTTTAGGTTTTAGACCTGGTGGACGTGTAGATATTGACTGCTTCATTGGCCGGTATTCTTCTACCCATGTTGGGATCCATGTAGATCACGCTCATAATTTTGGTTTTACTCTACAGGATGGCAAAACAATGTTTGCACGGCCTAACACACGAGAAGACCTCCAAGGGTTAAAATATCCTGAATATGAAGCGCATAAATCAACAGCAATTGCGCTGCAAAACCGTACAGACCGTGTTGCCTACTTTCCCCATGATGCTTTCCACGTTGCTGAAACTGGAAAAAATATCGCGGCAAATATCAATATTGCCTTTTGGGAAACAGCACACGATGCACAACATCATAAAAATTATGTCACGCATTTACTCCATCTTGATGATCGAACGCGACATGATATCCGCGCATCAGGAAGAGCAAATTTAAACCCTGATAATGCTTTTCAACACTCTGCACTAAACTCCGCCATCGCAAATGGTACCTTAAAACGCCATATGCTGGTTTCTCAATTAATTTGTGATACAAGTTCACGTTTATGCATCGATCGCCCTCTTGTTGACGTCTCTGAGATTGAAAATGAAATCACTCTTCGCCCACTCACAACCCTCCAATGGGTGCCCTTACTGGAAACAAAAGAACTCCTTATCGCTGCAAATGGGCATTGCGCCAATTTTGAGTATAGATCTCATCTAGAGAGCTTCCTTTCCCAACTTTTATCAGGAAAAAATTAGATCTAGCAAAATTAAATGATACCCCATATAAATATGCACAGCAGGAAATTTTGAAAGCTGTAAAAGCTTTGGCATCTTGGGGAGCATTGTGACAAAGAAGAAATCCATGATTTTCGCCCAAATAGGGCTTTTTATTATTTTGGCTCTTAGCAGCTTTGCCGATGAAACAGCGCAGGTCACATTTGCTTTACACTTAGCAGAAAGTACAGCCTCGATTTCAATGCTGCTTTTTGCAGGGCTTATAGGAGCAATTTGTGCAGGACCCATTGCGCCGCGCCTCTTACATCGCTTCCAACCAACGCGAACAGTCCCCATTGTTTTATTGTTTGAAGCACTTTTCATAGCCGCAGCCGCAATCGCTAACCAATTTTGGCTTTATATTGCCCTTTCTTTTGCACTAGGGTGTGCTGGTTCACTCTTTTGGTCTGCTATCCTTGTTGCTGTACCTGACTTCGCAAAAAATGATCGGCAATTAGACCGTAACAACCGCATTATCCAAACAGTCCGTAATCTCGGCTACATTGCAGGACCACTGTTAGGAGGTGTACTATATGGTCTTTCAAACGGGCAAAAAGGGCTCTTTGCACTATCCATCATGGTTCTCTGTGCAACCTTTATCACTCTCTTCTGTTTTAAAAGTTTAAAAATGCATACGCCAACAACAAACGCAGTACAACAAGCCAAAAAGGGACTAGACTTAAGAGGGCTCTTGCGTAAAAAAAATGTTGTCTATGCTCTTTCCCCCCTCATCATTACCATCACCCTCACCTCGGCTCTTAATGTCCTATCAATTGTCCGCATCCGCACCGAACTGTATTTAAGCGCTGAAACCTACGGGATAATTGCAAGTATGATAAGTCTAGGGCTCGTCGTTGGACCGCTCTGCTTTTCCAGCCTTTTCCACCGCTTTGGCAATGCTGCTGGAGCATCACTGGCTGCGACAATAATTGGATTTGCAATTTTCTGCTTTTCTCTCACACACATTGTATGGTTGATGATGCTGTCATTTTTCATCCTTGGGGGTGCCAACGGTGTGCAAAATGCACTAATGGCAAGTTTTATGATGAAAGCCATCCAAAAAGAACAACGAAACAGTCAAATGCCCGCCTATATCTTTATCATACAAACAGCCGTGTGCATTGGTTTTATCAGTGCAGGTTTTGTAAAAGTGCATCACACCCAATACACACTCCTTATCATCGGCATTGCCACCATGATCACAGGCATATTAGGCTTTACATTAAACCGCGCTCTGCAAAAAAAGGAATGGGATAATGCCTAGCAAACTTTACCATCTTTTCTCTCGAAAAAAAAACATGCCCAAAAATGGCATAAAAATCACCACTTGATCAAATTATTGTATCTCCCATGCAACCCTATACCAAGCAATGTGATTTTGATAAACCATTCTCGTGTGGAGGAGCAAACAACCCAAGCAAATAACCCTTGCCAAAACTTGATATTTTAAAGCAGAAGAAAACAGTTTAACATCATGCAACAAGACCCTATAGGCTTAAACTTTTACAATGGAACAGGTGGTTATATATGGCAACTGGCAGACTATATGCTACATGACTTGAATGAAAGCATCCACACCCTTGCCTTACAAAAAACCACACCGCCCACAGCCATCAATTCTTTTGACGTTTACCCACGTGAACTCAATCCTTTATCACGCGTTCAATGGGCAAAGGACGTACAGATAACGAGAAATAAACCAGCTTTAATTGGAAAACGGCAAATACAACCTGCAATCGTTATTTCTACAAAAGGAGCGGCATTTGGCGGATTCGACTTTCCCACATTTGAAGCACTTCGTGAAGGCTGCCTTGTCCAATCCTTAAAAGAAATCAAACTCAATGGTTGCCTTTTTGACGTGAATAGTCTTTTGATATCACTGCTACGACACGGTCTCATCGAAACAAATCAAAAAGCCTTTTCAAAAAATGATGCAACCGCTCTTTTACGAGAGCCAACATGTATTATCATAGATTCTTCTCTTGGGTTCCTTGCCATTAATCAACTTAATGGACGTACAATCCGGCTTCATGAAAAAACAAAACATCTCTTGAAGCAAGCCACCACACCAATGCATCTTCAACATCCGCTAGAGGATTCAATAAAGTTTCTTGTAAAAGCAGGAATGCTACGATTGATAAAATTATAAGGATAAAAAGATGCAGCTGATAAGACCTGGTATGGGAACAGAAAATAGTGCTCAACTGATCCATGCACTCATTCAAATGGCAAGACCGCGTACAGTCATTGAAATCGGTGCTGGTGATAGTACGCGCTTTATCGCAAGAGCACTCCAAAAAGCAAAACAAGCATGGCAACAGGATAAAAAGCTTCTAGAATCCGCCATTTGGGAAGAGCGTACAGCTTTGCTTGACCCTTCAGGAATTCCTGAAAATTACGAACCTCGGCTTATTACCATTGATGATTTTACAGTAGAAGGTCAATCAGCAGAAGAAGCATGGCAAAGACTTCTTAAAGATGGCATTGAAAAAGATACTGTAACATTTATCAATGAAAATTTTTTCTCTCTTGATGAAAGAACTCTCAAATCTTGGGTGCCAATAGATTTTGCTTGGATTGATGCTGGAACGCCAGCAGATGATGTACGATTTGTTATAACCCTTTGGGAACATATCACACCTGGTGGTTATCTTTGTCTGCATGAACCAACAATGACCACAACGATTGCTCTCAATAGCGAACAACGTGTTCGACGCGTTAGAACCCCTATCTGGGAAGAACTCCTCTATCGGCTTGATGGCTCCTATGAGGCTTTAACACTCCCCGAAAACCACAAATATCGCCAGGGTGGTCTGGGGATTATTCGCAAACGCACCCCAGCCGAACAAATTGTACGCGCACAATCGCTCCAAGCAGAACTCATAGAAATCAATGAACTGCCCATTCGCAATGATCTTTTGCCCATGGGAGCAGAAGCACTTCACAAACGCTACACACGCAATTCACTCATTTCTGCCATGACCTCTCCTACCCTGCGCTCTGTTTATGCCGCCATTATCCTTGGTGCAAAAAATCTTACTGATATCCTCCAACATATTGATTCAGATGCCAAAAACATTCACAAATCCATCAATCGCCTTTTGAATCTTGGACTTATTCACAACACAACAGAAGGATTTCAAGCCGAAGAGACAGTGTGGAAAATGCTAGAAAATAAACATGAGCGGGAGAAGGAAAATTTAAGCGACCGCCATTTAGAAACAGAAGAGATGCTATCAAAAATTGGTGAAGCCTTTCAAATGGGAAAAATCTATAGCGAAACGGAAGTTTCCAAGATATGCAACCTCTTTACGATAGACTTTGCCCGATTACGACGCACTCTTGTTGAGAGAGGTTTTTTACAACGCCATGGAGGAAAATATCAACGCATGCGCTAAAAGAGAATTGAAAAATGATTAGCGAACGCTATCGTTTTTCTTCTCTATTTCAAGAGAATGAATAACCTTCCACTAAAAAAATATAAATTCATTAAAAGGTTACAAAATCATTCATCCCATTCATATGTTGACAATCTATGGGGGGATAGTACATCCTCTTCATAAAGGTTAAAATGGAAAAGCAAGAATGCGGGATGTCAATTGGTTATCAAATAGGATTAGGAACAGTCAAAACCATCAGGAGAAGATATAGGATCAAGGTCTCAATGATCTTACGATTGTTGCGTAGACATCCGCGCACAGTGTTGTTGCTCAATCCAAATCATGCTCGATATTTCTAAAAACATCGTAGAAAAAACAAAAAACAATATTCTTGCAGTGGACTGGCTGGTGAATCAAGAAGGATACTATTTCAACGAAATGTGCACAGCAGAAACAGGGCTGACAAAACTTCCTCAAGAGATACAACAAAATGTATTTGATCATTTAACGACACTTCTATGGAAATTCCATGGGCAAAAATAAAATAACTTTTTTCATCTATAGCACAGTTTTTCTTTCTGAATTTTCCTTTTTCTTTGTACTCCCTTTGCTTGGAAACTCTTCTCTCATAACTGCTGCCAATGTCGCTTTTTATCTCGCTGGATCAGTAATCCTTGAAAGCATTCTCATGGTAACCACAACGGGTTTATTAGAAAGATTTTCGCGTAAACTCTTAATGGCTACCGCCTTTATTTTAAGGAGTAGCGCTTTTGTGTGCATTATCCTATCGCTCACACCTTCTGCATGGTTGATCTTTTTTACCTTAATGGCTTTTTCGAAAGCAATTTCAAAGCCATTTTTGAGAGAAATTTTATCAGAACATCTCAATGAAAATGCTCTTAAGCGCGCATTAACTCTCTATTCTTTTTTTCAAAATGCTGCTGTCGTTATCGCCCCTCTTGTTGCAACGAGTGCCATAAAATACAACGCATCAGTTTTTTTGATGGCTTTTTTTGCACTCATTGGTTTGTATCTTTGTGTTTTATCCATTCAAATTGTTTATCACTACCCCCATAAAAAATTATCTCTTGAAAAGAACAAAAAAATAAAGAATTCTTTTCTTTCTTCTTTAAAAACAATAATATATAATCGCTCTATTGCTTATTTGCTGGTCACGGCTTTGCTTTGTGCATTCCTCATGGGAATTTTCATCACCACCACAACACTTCTCAGTAAATTTGACAGCAATCTCGCCCCTTATAGTGGAATTTTCTTTTCAATTGTTGGCATCAGTATTTGTATCTGGCAAGGAATAATCAATAAACATCTCAGCCTTTCTGATAAATCAACTTTCTACCTATTATGGCTTATGGGAAGTTTCGCTGCATTTTTCCTTATGGGTGGCGTCTTTACCGCTGTGACTGCGTTAATTGCCTACAGTGTCTATGAATCTGTCATGATTCCAGAGATATACTATCAAGCAAGGAAAACAACCTCATCCCTCTCTGCCAGTGTTCTTTTTAGTTATATTCTTGTTATTTCAAATATTGGCCAAGCTGCCGGCTCATGGACAAGTGGATGGATCATCAGCCATTTCAACAATCACATCGCTTTCACCTTTTGCATGATTGTTGGTGTCTCCGCCTTTGCTTCTTGCCTTTGCCTTATGCAAACTAAAAAATAAGGAACTTCAATGTCACATATAATTTTTGCTACTGGGGGCACAACAAGGGTGCGCAAAACACTTCGCCATAAATGGCTCAATTATGATTTTGTAACACACTCTGCGGCAAAAAAGCTCAAAATGGTCTTTAAAGATTGCTCTGTAAACGCCGTTGCAAATTGTCTCATAGCTTAAAGGATTATGGGATAGACAAGCGTAAGGTAGCTACATTCTGCACGAATAATATTCTATTGATATCCATGTGCAATACAGCCAAAGCATTTTTCTTATAATTCGCTCATTTTTGCCATGACCTCACCGACACTACGCGCTGTCTATACTGTTATTATACTTGGTGCTAAAATTTTTTCTGATATCCTCAAACTTGTCAATTCAGAAACTAAAAACATTCACAAATCTATTAATCGCCTTTTAAACCTTGGTCTTATTCAAAACACAACAGAGGGATTTCAAGCAATCGATAAATTATGGCAAGTGCTAGAAGATAAAAATGTACGAAATATGGAAAATTTCAGCGATCGTCATTTAGAAACAGGAGATATACTTACAAAAATTGCAGAAGCATTTCAAATAGGAAAAAACTATCGCGAAACGGAAACATCAAAAATATGTAGCCTTCCCCTTACCACTGCCAGTTTCGGTTCAAACATCAAGACCAATGGCTGCAAAAGCAAAAAGCTTCCCCTTCTT
>NZ_JBHIPB010000007.1:0-125769 GCF_042195825.1 Bartonella sp. AP40SXNS | reverse complement strand
CTCCCGTATATCGACACAAAGCCCTTGCCTGATCCCACACCAAAACCCGTTTCATGGGTCTCTGAATGGCTTTTATGGTGATCTGTCATGCCATCAATCGTCACATTTTCTGCTGTCACATTGATATCTTGACCGGAAAGCAGATGAGAAGCCGTGATTGTGGTCTCTTTATCTGATTGTGTGATAATGTTGCCCGTTGCCCCAAGGATAGAGGAGACCGTTGTGGTATGCGATTGAGATGTATCGGACGATTTCTCATGCAAAAAGCCACTTGATGACGATTGTGCTTGCTGATCCAAGTGTTCTTGGGCGCCTTTTATGACAATCTTTCCCCCAGAGTGAATGGTAATATCCGCTTGTTTCTGATCTCCTGGTGCTTTCTCTCCTGACGTTTCCTCTGCCTTACCGGCTATGAGCGTCGAGGCTACAACTTCCGTGTTGTTTCCGGAATCAATGGCAATGCCTTCACCCCCTGTTATGCTTGACCCCACAACTTGGCTCACATCCATCTTGTTATGCTCAGATTTGCTGCTACTAAACACCCCACCCTCTTTGTGATACGACATCTCATAATGTAAGCTATCCTCTGCATTATTGATCAGGACATCGTTGCTGGCTTTCAGCCCCACCTTGCCATCAGCCGCAATGGAACTGCCTGTGATGCTAAGATCATGCGGTTTGCCATCCTGCCCTGCAATGACAGTGGTGTCACCTCCCGATTTTATCGAAGAGCCAACGGCATGAGAGGCTTGCATATCCACTTTCGTGTTTTTGGTGCGAAGATGATACTCCATCTCATCGTTTCTTACCCCTATTGTTACCTCCCCTTGGGCGCCAAGAGCAACATTACCCTTGGCATCTATATCGGAAGCAGCAATATGGATATCTTTTCCAGAGAGAACAGTGGTCTCTTTTCCAGAACTTAAATGAGAGCCATTGTGTAAAGCAACATGAGATGTTTCACTCCCATTCTGATTGTCCATACTGTTGCGTGTGGCATCAATCGAAACATTCTTCTCAGCTTGCAAGAGCAAGTTTATCCGTTGTTTGAACATCAGAGCCTAAGATATTCAAATCTTTTCCAGATACATAAGTGGGATTGATATACTTTGAAAAATATTTCTTTAAAACAAATGTGTGAATACACAACAACAAATGTATTCCGTTGGGGCGTTCTGTTTTGCATGAGGAGTATAATCCCATAAAAAGAATGCAATAAACAAAAACGTAAGATAATGCGTCATCTTCATTTTCATTATTTAAAAGACATTACTCTAAATGCTTTTGAAAATCGTAAAGCTAAATTAAAAGAAGATGATAAAGTTGGAAACTAGTTTTTCTCTTTGTAACTTTATATTCTTCCCCAATGAGGCTGTATTCCCGTTTCAGAACTTACTCCAACAGATGTAGTACGCTCGTTCTAATCTGGTATATAAAAGTAGACTAAAGTTCGTCACTGGTTATGATCTTTTCCTATTTCTGAGATTAATTAAATACTTTCCACTTAGGCGTAAAATGATAGCCGTGATATAAAATTTTATGTAATCAGTAGCTATAAAATCCATATATACCACCAATTCGCCCTCTATAATATAAAACTTTCTTCTTTACAGTCTTATAGCACAAAATGATACAAATAAAAAATAGAAGATTAAGAGAGATTAAAATAGAGGGCTAATAAAATAAAGGCCCCGTTAAACGAGGCCTTCGTATTTTTTTGTGCTTATAATTTTATTTTTAGGAAATTAGAATTTGTAAGCGACGCCTACACGGAAATCATTGGTTTTGTAATTGAATTCACGTGTATCGTTGGCGAATTTCTTTTTACCAAAATCGGAGTAACGGTATTCTGCACGTAAAAGAACGTTGTCTGTCATTGCAAAATCAACTCCACCACCAATAGTAAAACCAACCATTGTCTTCGTTTCATCAGCCCAAGCACCACCCGTCAAATCTACGCTTTGCTTATTCTCTGCATTAACATTTTTATCCCCGCCAGCATTCTGCTCAACTTTAGCTCTCTCTCCTTTTCCTGCAACTGACTGAATGCCCTGTACCTGCGCATAGGCAATACCACCAGCAACATAAGGCATAATACGGTCAACAGCAGCAAAACCGATACGAACGCGTGTAGCACCAGACCATTTTTCTTTATAACTGTGCTTTTCCGTTACCTTGTCACCTATTTCAAACCGTTGCTGATCTTTTAATTCAACCTTAGCTTTTTCAAGGGCATTATTAAAAAATGCCACATCTTCTTTAGTAAGAGTCAATTCACGGGCTGTTTTTGATTCTTCACGGTCTGCCCAAACTGCATCGGTTTCAACACCGAGAATGAGACCATTTCCAAGATCTACGTTAGATCCGGCATAAATCCCACCCATGAAACCTGAAGGACTAGGTGTGTTATCTTTTTTGACAAGTTCTTTATCTTCTCCTGGAATAGTTACTTTAGTTTTACTCGAAAAGTTACCAACTTGACCACCAAGATAAAAGCCTGTCCAAGAAAACGAAGGGGCTGCTGCGATAACTGCTGGGGTTGTTTCACGAGGGATGATAACATCAGCAGCTTGTGCTGCAGAAGCTGAAATTAAAGCAGCAATAGAAGTTGCTATTAAAGATTTTGTATTCATAATTTTGCTCCTAAATTAACTATAAAACGACCTTACAAGATTATAAATAGAAAAGCTGTAGTAAAAATGTCACAATTGTACAAATAAAAATTCGAGAAAACAGCGCTTTTGTAAAAGTCAAGATCTTTTGGAAATTTAATTTTTTATTAATACTTTGTATTCATAATTGCACTTTTGACAAAATTAGAACTTGTAAGCAATACTTAGACGAAAGTCATTGGTTGTATAGCCTAGTTTATCCTTATCCTTTGCAAATTGCTTCTTACGAAAGTCTGAGTAATGGTGCTCTGCACGCAACAGAACATTGTCTGTCATTGCAAAGTCAATACCTAGGGTAGAAACTAACCAGCGTCTTTGTCTTCATCATGCAAATTATCAGAAGCGATCACTTGACCAGTATTATCAGCCAGCCTCTTTTTTCACTTCAATTGCGGAAATGCCCTACATTTGCGTATAAGCAATACCATCTGCAAAATAAGGTATTATACGATTAGCAACGGCAAAACTAATACGGGCCCATGTTAAACTAGAACATTTTTCTTCTTCATTAAAAATTATAAACTATTGTATCATCATCGTGAAGCTTTTCTGCATCAGCCAAAGTAACGCCAGCATTTATAAGATTTTGGCTAAATTTTTATATCTCATACGCCTCAAGATCTTCTAAGTGCGTTTTTGTGTTTCCACGGTCGTGCCCAAACTGCATCTGTTGCAACACCTAAGATGAGGACAATTCCAAGATCAAAGTTAGATCCTGTATAAAAACCGCCAATCAAACCTGAAAGTTTAGGCAATCCATATTTGTATGGAGTTTTCTCTTTTATCTCTAAATAAAATAGAACAACTTGGCTTGAAAAGTTGCCAACTTGACCACCGATATAAAACCCTGTTCAAAAAAAGTAGGAGCAGCAATACCTGTTGGAGCTACTTCACCAAGAATAATAGCATTAGCAGCTTGTGTCGCAAAGCTGTAGTTATAATGATAACAGAAATTATGATTAAAGATTTTATATTCGTAAACTTTGCTCCTAATTTATTTAGGAAAAAGGTATTATACAACTACAGAAAAACGCTGTAGTCAACATGATACAATCATAGGAAATGAAAGACGAACCCAAGATAAAATCATTTCATAACTTCACTTCGTACAAGAAATTGTAAGTTATAAATATGCATAAGATATCGATTTTACATCGTAGTTATTTCTCTCGTTTATGAAAATCTTTTTAAGAAAATCCGAATAATATCTTTTACACCTCCAACAAATATAGGGTATGCAATAATATAACAACAGAAAATAATAGAGGCTCTGTCTTTGACAAAGCCTCTTGGAAGTTTATTTCGTTGTTTACGAAATTAGAATTTGTAAGCAACACCTACACGGAAATCATTGGTTTTGTATTGAAGTTCAGCTGTGTCTTTAAAGTATTTCTTTTTACCGTAGTCTGAATAACGGTATTCTGCACGCAACAAAACGTTGTCTGTCATTGCGAAGTCAACACCAGCACCAAGGGTGAAACCAACGAGGGTCTTTTTTTCATCATATACGTTACCAGAAGCAATAACCTTATTAGCATCATCACCAGCATCACTAGCTTTTTTCACTTCAATTGCTGAAATGCCCTGAATCTGCGTATAAGCAACACCACCAGCGATATAAGGCATGATACGATCAGTAGCAAAACCAATGCGAACGCGTGTAGCACCAGACCACTTTTCTTTCATAGTAACACTTTCGGTGTATTTATCGAATTTTTTAACTTGTAAACCATCTTTCAGTGGGATCTTAGCTTCTGTAAGGATGTTATTAATACCTTCAACAGTTTTAGTAACTGCTGTTCCAACATCCCATGTACCGTAATCAACTGTGTCTTTTTTACCAATAAAAGAGACATCTGTATCCAAGCCGAAGATCACACCATTGCCGAGATCAACATTGTAACCTGTGTATAGGCCACCGAGCATACCGGAAAGCTTAAGATCGTGCCAACCTAAAGTGCTAGAACTTTTGTCAGATTTCATTGAACGACCACCAATCTGAGCACCAAGATAAAAACCTGTCCAAGAATAGGCAGGGGCTGCTGCGATGACTGCTGGGGCTGTTTCACGAGGGATAACAACATCAGCAGCTTGTGCTGCAGAAGCTGCTGCTATAGCGATAACAGAAGTTGTTACTAAAGATTTTATATTCATAAACTTTGCTCCTAATTTATTTATGAGCACAGTGCTACAAGATTACAGAAAGAAAAGCTGTAGTAAAAATGATACAGTTACAGAAAATGGAGGGCATATCCCAGAAAAAAATGCTTCATAGCTTGATTTTGTACGAGAAACCGTAAGCTGTATAATGTAATAACTTATTGATTTTAAATATAATTATTGTTTATTGCTTATGAATAATATTTTTTTAAAAAACCTGAAGAATATCTTTTCATATCCACAATAAATTATGTGTTGTGTGATAATATAGCAACAGAAAATAACAGAGGCTCTGTCAAAGACGGAGCCTCTTCGTTATTTAACTTACCATCTGTTAAAATTTGTAAGCAACACCTACACGGAAATCATTGGTTTTGTAAGAAGTCTCATATTTATCATTTGAGAATTTCTTTTTACCAAAATCTGAGTAACGATATTCCGCACGTACAATAATATTATTGGTCATTGCTAAATCAACACCAGCACCAAGGGTGTAACCAACAAGGGTCTTTGTTTCATCAGACAGAGTACCAGAAGCGATTACTTTGTCTGAATCTTTATCTGTTATTGAAATCAACGCACTATCTTGAAGCTGTGTATAAGCGATACCACCAGCAACATAAGGCATAATGCGTTCAGCTGCAAAACCAATACGCACGCGCGTTGCACCAGCCCACTTTTCTTTAAAAGTGAAACTGTGGGTTCGTTTAGCGCCAGGTTTAAGCGCATCTTTACCAATATTAATTGCAGCGTCTTTTAATACCTTGTTAATATAATTGATGTGTTCTGGGGCAATGACATATGTTTTTCCTGTCTTCGTGTCATCTTTATTAGACCACATGATATCTGTATCAACACCTAGAATAAGGCCATTACCAAGATCAACGTTGGAACCTGCGTAAAGACCACCCATGAAACCAGAGAGTTTAGGCAAAAGGTCATCAGGCACTGGAATCTTTTTTCCGTTACTGAGAATATCCATTTTCGTTTTACCCGAAAAACCACCAATCTGGCCCCCAACATAAAAACCTGTCCAAGAAAAAGTTGGAGCAACAATAACGGGAGCAACAGGTGTTGGACTTGGGGGAACAATAACATCTGCTGCTTGTGATGCTGAAGCTGAAACAAAAGCGAAAGCAGAAGCTGTTATTAACCATTTCATATTCATATTTTCTCTCCATAGCTGAATATTTATTTGAACACACCATTTCATATAGAGCCCCATCTTCAGATATCTGTAGCAAAAATGATACACTTATAAAAAAAACAAAAAGCCAATCAAAGCACCCTTAATTGCTTGATCTGTAATAAATAAGAATTAAACTATGCCACTGCACAAATGATTTTCTCTTGTCACATTTACTCTCTTTTATAAATTTTGCAAAAAACTGCGTCACAGAACCCTCCGTGTAAAGCATGTACTATGGCTATGAAAGATTGTCTTTTATAGCTCACCTGCACTATTGAAGATGCTCTCATTTATATTAAAATAACGAAAACCATTCCCCTGCACATCACAAAAGAGCAAATGTGTGTGGATAAATAAAACTATTAAAGGCTAAAATGCCACCTATGAATACTCTCAATATCAAAAATAGCGAGAACTGTTAAAATATTGAGAACAGCCAAATGCAACCGTTCTATTTAAATTCATACAAACAACGTTTTTAGCTTCATCGTTCGCATAACAAAATGTGAATAGCTCTTTGATTGTTTTTTCATCATTGTAAAGAATGCTTGTATCGCACAAAACAAGATCTCCACTACCCTATGGACTGCAACAAAATTACATGCAATTTCATCACACATGCTCTTTGTTTTAATTAGGCATTTATTATTTTTTGAAATACTTACGCTTCTGCTTAACTTTCTAGAAAATCTTTTCCAGAACTTCAGCATTATTTGTAGGCTATCATTTCATACTTCTTTACAAGACTAAATTGAAAAAAATGCCTAAAGACAGACAACCGGTATGATAAACATTAAAACTTATATAGAAATATCCTTAGAGCTGAAAAAATGAAAAATCTTTCTTAAAGTTTTCAAACCACACCTTGCTTTAAAAATCATGAATTTGGCAGAAAAAATATCTGATATTTTGAATCATAGACAAATGAATATTTTATATCTGTAGTCGAAGCATACCATAAAAGATCAAAAGTTTAACATTTTTGTTTTTTCACTTGATTTTGATGAAGTATCCTCTCAAATCCTCTCTGCAAACAGCTTAGTTTCTTGTCGAAAGAATTTTTCTTAGCTCCTTCCCCATGTGATTCACTTAACTAAATGCTCCCTCTGAACAAGCCCTATTCTAAAAACACTCTTATCAAGGAGTTTGATATGCACTGTATAGTCACGCTTAAAATGACAGTATTTACAGCATAATAGCGCAACCCAAAATCCGGAGGCTATATTTATCCAAATCCATGAATTTTGTAACGAGCGATTGCCATTATATAGAGTATTCTTGCACCGAAATCCACTTCCCCATATCTTTTCAAAATAGTACTCTTCACCACCTCCGTAGACAGTTATAATAACCTTTGCGAACAACTGCTCCTCCACTTTTCAAATGATAAAAAATATCTCCTCTCTTCAATTCCCGATCATACGTTAGACCTCTTGATGTTGTTTTTTACTTTTTAATAACTCATTGGACCTCGTGCAAATAGGTTTGGTCGTCCTCTTTTCCCTGATCTTTTTTTAGGATAATGACCTCTTTCTTTACCAGAATGTAACACAAGTACTAACTGAGCTGCTGTTATGCATTCGCTGTTATTTCTGCAAGAAGGTTTTCTTTGAAAAACTTCTGATAAGATCTTTCTAGACCGTTCACTAGAAAAAAGATCTCTAGGAGGAACAATCGCAGATATGTCCTGTATTAACTTTTGAGAAGACAAGAAAGAAGCACCCTGAGCTACAGAGATTGAAGCAAACGTAGCAAAAGTTGTCATAAAATATTTTATGTTCATAAATTTAACCTCGTAGAAATATCCATAATGGATTTTACCTAGTGTCTTCATTGCAAATTTCCAGAAAAAATAGCATGTTTATAGATAAAAAGTGAGAATCCTCAAAAAACAAAGCTTTGAAACATTTTAATTTTAAAATAAATGCAAATTGCCCCACTTTACAAACATAGAAATCACTTGTTTGGCAATGCATAAAAGCACAAAATATCGTCTAGGGAGAATAAAATACACAAATGTCATATCAACATATTGATTTATAATTTCCCCCTATCGAATGAGTGCTCTCAGTATCATAAGATTATCTTATTTTAAATTCGCTCATGATACATTAAGCAAAATTATTCGCTTACATGTCATAAATGAGGTTGATATATGGATAAGACTCTTGAAAAAAGAAGTTTTATCTTATGAGGCCATTTAAACGCAAAAGTTATTATAACATTTTAATTTGGTAAAAGCATATTCCTTGCTAATTTGTTTCTAGGTGTCGTTCTTTGCATTGTTCAGTATAATCATGGTTGTCTTTATATATTAATCATATAACATATTTATTTATAATGATAATATATCGTTATCCAGATTAAATTAGAACTCCGAATACCATAAAAACCCTTTCATTCCAAATCTTCCTCATGTTGAATCAACCAAAACCATTTGTTTGTACATTACAAGTGGGGAAGCCTATGTGGAGTGAAACTGTACAATAAAGGACTAAAAATGCCTTTTATGAATCGTCTCTAGTGCCAAGGGTTATCGCAAAATTGGGTGTTGGCAAAATGTGTGATAGTAGCAGCTTGTTAACTCTATAAGCGTAAGATGGTAGTGTTCAATAGATTTTATATTGGTATTGGAGGCTTTATCGTTATACCATTCATAAGCGCCCCTGTAAAATGGACTTTGGTGCCGGTTTCTTTAAAAAAGCACATGAATTAGCAACACAAACATATTCCGTTTAGGGCGTTCTGTTTTACACGAAAAACGTAAATCCATTAAAAACATGAGAAACAAAAGCATGAGGCAATGCGTAATCTCTATTATTTAACAGACATTGCTTTAAATACTTTTGAAAGTCGTAAAGCAGAATTAAAAATGATGGTAAAGATGAGATTTGGTTTTTACATTTACACATTCATATTCTCCCCCAATTAGGCTGTATACCGGTTGCAGAGATTTAAGTCTTCCAACCTACCGTATATTTCCAGCCTCTCCTCAAAATTGCTTTGTTTCAAATAAAAGCTGTTACAAAAATAAAAAATATGAATGCAAAAGTACTTTTATTGCCTAAATTTCAAATGAAATAGCACTTAAGAATTTATTATAATTCTTATCAGAAAAGATGAGAGGATAAAATGCCCATAATGTACAAGCATTTTGCCCTCTCACATCAATAATTAACTCCATTTAAAAGCCAATTTTAAAGTTAGCTATGCGCAAAAATATCAACTTCCGCCCATCCTAAAAGATCAAGCCTAGCTCTCATAGGCAAAAATTGAAAGCATGCCTTGGCAACATTTTCTCGCTCTTCACGTCTTAAACGTTCTTCAAATATAACCTTTAAACGATGCAAATATAACACATCCGACGCAGCATATTCAATTTGTGCCTGTGATAACGTTTCTGCTGCCCAATCGGAAGATTGTTGCTGTTTAGAAATATTCACATTCAGCAATTCATTACAAACTTCTTTTAAGCCATGACGATCCGTATAAGTACGCGTGAGTCTAGAAGCAATTTTTGTACAAAAAACAGCTTCTGGCATAACACCAAATGTATGCGCTAAAATAGCAAGATCAAAACGCCCAAAATGAAATATTTTGGTAACCGCGTTATCTTCAAGAAGCTTGACCAAATTAGGTGCACTCTTTTGTCCTTTAGCAATTTGTATAATATCAGCAGTACCATCTCCGGAAGAAAGCTGCACAACACATAAACGATCACGATGCGGTTGTAAGCCTAAAGTTTCGGTATCAATCGCAATAGCATCAGTTTTATAATTGTCTAAGTTTGGTAAATCACCTTGATGAACACGAATCTCAGCCATTTACCCTCCTATTTGCTAAAGCTGCAAGAATACGCGCCCAAGACCGCTGCCCCTTATGAAACGATTTTAAATTATACTTTTCATTGGGAGAATGAATACGATCATTATATAATGCAAATCCAACCAGAACAGATTCCATATCAAGAATTGACTGAAAATCTCCCACAACCGGAATTGATCCCCCCATAGCATCGAGTATAGCAGGATTGCTCCATTCTTGCGACAAAGCTTCTTTTGCGGCCTTGATAAAAGGTGAATCATAAGGAATTTGAATTGCAGAAGAACCACCATGCACCTTAAATTCAACAGTACAATCAGCAGGAATAAGACCGCACACATAATGACGGAAAGCTTGGCGTATCTTCTCTGGATCTTGCTTATGCACTAAACGAAAAGATACTTTCGCATTCGCTTGAGAAGCAATAACTGTTTTTATTCCTTCTCCTTCATAACCACCACTAATCCCGTTAACTTCTGCTGTAGGACGCGCCCATACAAGTTCTAAAATGCTCCGTCCTTTTTCACCAGCAGGAATGGAAAGTCCTATAGGACCAAGAAAATTTTCAGCAGTACAATTCAGGGCATTCCATGATTGCAAAATCTGTGAAGGTGTTTCTTCAACTCCATCATAAAAACCTGGAAGCGTTACACGACCATTGTCATCATGAAGTCCTGCTAAGATTTTTGTTAAAATATGAATAGGGTTAGCAGCTACCCCTCCATAAGCACCAGAGTGCAAGTCACGATCGGCTGCTGTAATCGTAACCTCTTCTCCTAAAATACCCCGAAGAGCAATACAAACAGATGGTGTATCGGCATCCCACATTGCTGTATCACAAACCAATGCACAATCAGCCTTAAGTTCATCCCTATTTTCTTTTAAAAAAGGAACAAGAGAAGGAGAACCACTTTCTTCTTCTCCCTCAAATAAAACAGTAACCTTAATGGGAAGTTGCCCCGTTTCTTTCTTAAATGCACGACATGCCTCAACAAAGGTCATGAGCTGACCTTTGTCATCTGAAGCGCCACGAGCACAAATAACTTTTTCTCCATCTTTTTCCTTTAATGAAGGATTAAATGGATCATCTTCCCATAAATTTAATGGATCAACAGGTTGAACATCATAATGTCCATAAAATAACACATGCAGACAATCATCTGAAGGCCCTGGATGATGTCCAACAACCATTGGATGACCTGGTGTATCACGCCGTGAAGCCTCAAAACCTATTGTTTTTAAATCTTCTACCAACCAATCAGCTGCTTTACGACATTCATCCTTATAAGCCAAGTCTGTAGAAATCGATTGGAAACGTAAAAGAGAAAAAAGGCGTTCAAGGCTCTTTCCTATATTCTCATCAAGATGTGTTAATACTTTATTCAACATAAAAAAACCTCTCAAGCCTCGTATATTCGTATAATTGTAAGAACCTGACTTTAAGCCTCTTGTAGGATTTTGCAAGACACCTTATTCATTTTTGACACTGTGAGCAGTAAAAACTTGAACGCCCAGCCTGTAAAATACGTATAATAGGCGTTCCACATTCCAAACATTCCTTGCCTTCTCGTCCATAAACTGAAAAAGCGTGTTGAAAATAACCAAGTGAACCATCTATATGCATATAATCACGTAAAGAAGAGCCACCGGACAAAATGGCTTCAGAAATCACATTGCGTATATTTTGTGCTAAAGAATCTGCAAATTCACGTGCACGTGTCGTTTTTGATGCCAATGTAAATGCACTACGTTGTGGAGATAAACGACTCCGCCAAAGTGCTTCGCAAACATAAATATTCCCAAGACCCGAAACAATAGACTGATCAAGTAAAACGCCCTTGAGAGACATTTTTTTATTAACAAAAGCCTTTTGTAAATAACGACCAGAAAACGAATTACTCATAGGTTCAAGCCCTAGCTTATTTAAAAGCGGATGTTCATAAAGCTTGTCCGTATCGACTAAAAGCATAAACCCAAAGCGACGCACATCATTATAAATAAGATGATAAAATTCACCATCCCTTGTCTGAATATCCATGATAAAATGGTCATGCTTAACCAATTTATTTCTCGTTGAAAAAGCTTTTCTCAAAATGTCATTCTCTATACGCCATGAACCAGACATTCCTAAATGGCTTAAAATCGTTTCATTATGAGAAAGATGAAATAATAAATATTTCGCACGTCGACCAAGTTCTATAATTTTTCTGCCGATAAGGCGCTCAGAAAACGCCTCAGGAAAAGGAAAACGCAAATCTCTACGATTAAGTTTGACAGATACTATCTTTGCATCAGTTACAACGGACTCAAGTCCACGACGAACTGTCTCTACTTCAGGAAGCTCAGGCATTACTCTTCTTTAATAATTATACACTTTCCAATCGTATGACTGATAAATTGGCTTCTTCCCCCCCCCTCCTCAAAGAACGAAGACTTCCTCTACATCTACTAAACAAATTCTTGATGAGTGGATTTTACTTGGCTTTCTACTCATGTGAGTCATTTAACTAAAGGCTTTATGGCCAAACCCTGCCTTGAATATATACCACACACTCTAAAATACTTAGCGTATCAATGAGACTTGCATACCACCCCACCTTAAATGACGAAGTTTTACAGCATAACAGAATTAAGTCCATTCACCCTTACGAAATACAGGAACTCTTACACCATCTTGGGTAATGCCATCTATGTCAATTTCACCAGAACCAATCATCCAGTCAATATGAATGACACTTTTATTTCCACCACGTGCTGCAATCTCTTCTGACGTCAATGATGCCCCATCTAAAAAGCATTTGGAATAACACTGCCCTAAAGCAATATGACATGCAGCATTTTCATCAAATAAGGTATTATAAAAAAGGAGGTCACTCTTAGAAATTGGTGAAGAATGGGGCACAAGAGCAACTTCACCTAAGCGACTAGCCCCTTCATCACTTTGCAAAACCTGTTGCAAAACTTCCTGACCTGTTGATGCACGAGCCTCAACAATACGCCCTGCTTCAAAACGCATCTCAATATTATCAATCAGTGCTCCTTGATAAGAAAGAGGCTTGGTCGAACGAACAAAACCCTCAACCTTATGAGCATGAGGCGTGGTGAAAACTTCTTCAGTCGGAATATTAGGATTGCAAACAACACCATTTTGAGCCGCAGATGCACCACCATGCCATTCATGATCATCTGCCAAACCAACTGTTAAATCGGTACCTGGTCCTGTAAAATGCAAAGCAGAGAAACGCTGCTCATTAAGCCAAGATGACCGTTGTTTCAAAGCTGCATTATGGACACTCCATGCATGCACTGGGTCCTCATCTGTAACCCGTGAAGCAGCAAAAATTGCATTTGCTAATTTCTTAATCGCCTCATTAAGTGGTAAAGAAGGAAACATCGCCTCAGCCCATCCTGCTGTTGGATATGCAACAATCGACCAATTCATAGCAAAATTAGATATTTTTTTAAGAGCAGGCTGGTAAGCTAACGAAGTCGCCTTATTCAAACGCGCAACCTTGTCAAAATCTTGATTGGACAAAAGCAAAGGATTATCACCAACAATCGCTAAACGTGCTGCCCCATTTTCATAAGCCTTCGCCATTCCCTCATAGAGCCAAGAAGGAGCACAATCAAAACTAGCCGTATGAGCATTTTCAAAACGTGTAAGTGATAACATATCATCACTAAAAATTGGTGTAATGACACCAGCACCAATCTTATAAGCATGATATGCGATACGCCGAACAAAAGGGAGGGCTGAAACTGGAGCAGTTAAAACAAGATCCTGCCCCTCTTGTAAATTCAACCCCACTTTCACTGTAATTTCTGCAAGACGATTAAGCATTTCAGGCGAAATTGTCTCATGAATATCAAAGTACATTACCAATACCCTTCTTTAAATAGAATGCGTTCTTTATGTCGTCATATTATAAATTGTTATTTAATATCTTTTGAATTTACTTTCTCCACGTATAATTATGGATATCATGATCGCTAAAGAGTTCACTTAATTCATAAACTGCAATGGATTGTAAAAACACTTCCTTGGTCGTGCAAAAATTATCGGTTTGTGTACCGTTTTTCTAACATTGCAACAATTGCATTTAACTGATCTGATGAAGGTAACGCCATAATCGGTTTATTTTCTTCTTTCCTAGCTAGATGTTGAGGCGCATAGGCGGGAATGGGAACTTTATCAAGCTGTACCATCGCAAAAGACGTAGGATGGTCCGTCTTGGACTGTGCTACCTGTGTAGAAGAAGATATACTCTTTTCTGTTCTTATTCCTCTACTTTCTAAACTTTCATCCACAAAGCTTGGCGTATTACCAGAACGTTCTTGGGCAAACGCATAAGCAACATCATAAGGGCGATTATTTGTAGGAATTTGAAGTGATCCATCACGCGATCGTTTTTCATAAAAAGCATTTCCCCCTGCAACATGAACATAGTGCATGTTTTTATACGGAAAAGACAAACCAGCGGTATGAAAAAACTTAGCGTGTTTAACTTTCTTATCTCGTTCACCCCGTAAAACGGCATCAGCCGCTTCTCTTACACGAGCAACAGATGCTTTCTCCGTCATAGGACGTGTTAAAACACCAGGAGCAAACTGCTTATATTGACCAACAACACCACAAATCGTCTTAGGATAGGCGGTTGAATTAACACGATTCATAACAACCGTCCCAACGGCAATCATTCCTTCACGGCTTGTGCGATTTGATTCAAAATACATCGCTCGCATAAGGCATTGACGCTCTGTCAATGGATACGTAACCGTTTTTGTCTTATTATTTATTTTTCCAGTATCTAAATGATTTGAAGCACATCCCACAATAACTAACGGCGCTACACAACAGGTAACAAAAACATTCCAACGATTTTTTTTCATCTTATGCAACACATTCCTATAATCTCTAAGCTATTCAAATTTTGAAATGAGCTTTAAATGTATCTCTCAATAAAGTACATAGCTAATTGTTACCACTCAGTAAAACTTTAATACAAGAGGTAATCAAAAAGTATCTATGCAAAATAAAAAATAAAAAACTCTTAATTTACAGATCGATATTGTTATTCTTCACGATTCAATATAGGCCATAATAACCCAGACGTTTCAATTACAATACAATAACACTATCCACTTCTTCTACATACGAAAAAAATAATACAGATATCCCCTTTGAATATAAAATTTTAACAAAATGATCTGAAAGGAAATTCCCCTAGAAAACTCCCCTCCAGCCACAGTGTGAATGATGGTATCATTCAATATACAAATATGTCAAATCAAGAGTTAGAAATCTGCCATGCTTCTCTGAAAAAACTCTTTGTTACTTCTTTGTGCTTTTCCATAAGATGGTTATCTTATTCTTTCTATAGCTGCACTCTAAGAAAATACTCATATATCTACAAACTTATTTTATACATATAAGAAAAATTTTAATCTATTTTCTTCTCACCTACCCCAACTTTATAAGTAAGATCATCGCGAGGACGATCAGAAGACATATGATAACCCGTTATGATATAATGCAACATTTCAGCAATATTGGTAACATGATCACCAATTCGTTCAATGTTTTTTAAACAAAACAGTAAGTGCGTACAAACCGTAATATTGCGCATATCTTCCATCATATACGTCAAAAGTTCACGAAAAAGAGAAGTATACAAAGCATCAATCTTCTCATCACGCTCCCGCACAGCGTCAATACGCTCTAATAAGCGACTCGTATAAGCATTTAACACTTCTTTTAATTGATTGAGCGCTAAAGCTGTAATTGTTTCAAGTCCATGATAAAAGGATGCAGATTGACGTATTTCTGAAAGTGCAACAGTCCTCTTAGCAATGTTTTTGGCCATATCCCCAATCCGCTCAAGATCAGAAGAAATACGAATGGCTCCAATAATTTCACGCAAATCAACAGCCATCGGCTGGCGTTTGCATATAATAGCAACCGCTTTTTCATCAATGTCACGTTCTGCTTCATCTAAAAACACATCATCGGCAATCACTGTCGTTGCAAGTTGAAGATCACTACACACAACCGATGCGACAGAACGTTCAATCATCCTTTCTGCATGGCTCCCCATTTCTGTAATCCTTACTCTTAAATATTTTAGTTCTGCATCATAAGAACGGACAGTATGTTTCATAGACATATCTTACACTCCTCAATTCACCTATCCAAAACGCCCCGTAATATAATCTTGCGTCCGTTGCTCTTTTGGTGAAGTAAAGATCATTTCAGTTGCACCAACTTCTACCAAATGCCCTAAATGAAACATAGCCGTATATTGAGAAACACGTGCGGCCTGTTGCATGGAATGTGTTACAATAACAATTGTATAATTTTGCCGTAACGCATCGATAAGCTCTTCAATCCGTGCTGTCGCAATGGGATCAAGAGCTGAACAAGGCTCATCCATCAAAATAACTTCAGGACTAACCGCAATAGCACGTGCAATACACAAACGCTGTTGTTGTCCCCCTGATAAACTTGTTCCAAGATCATGAAGACGGTCTTTTACTTCTTCAAACAAACCTGCCTGCCTCAAACTCTTTTCAACCACATCATGCAATTCAGAGCGTGTTTTAACCAAACCGTGAATGCGTGGACCATACGCAACATTCTCAAATATAGATTTTGGAAAAGGGCTGGGCTTTTGAAAAACCATTCCAACACGAGCACGCAATTCTACAACATCAATCCTCTGATCATAAATATTCTCCCCATCTAAGGTAATAAGACCCGTTATTTTAGCACCTTCAATTGTATCATTCATACGGTTAAAACAACGCAAAAAAGTTGACTTCCCGCATCCTGATGGACCAATCAAAGCAGTCACTTGATGTTCAGGAATATCAAGTGTAATACCATGGAGTGCCTCTTTGTCTCCATAAGAAACCTTCACATCCTGACCACGCATTTTAATCTTCATTACAAAAACTCACCTTACAAAAATCTTATCGAAATTGTTATTTTATTAAAATTATTGGCGGCGTTCAAATCGTCGACGTAAAAAAACCGCAGAAATATTCATGATCGCAAGAAAAATCATTAATACAATAATAGCCCCTGACGTCTTTTCAACAAAAGCGCGCTCTGCTTCACCTGCCCACATAAAAATTTGAACAGGCAACGCTGTTGCTGGATCCATGGGAGTCGTAGGAATATTAACAACAAAAGCAACCATTCCAATCAAAAGCAAAGGCGCAGTTTCACCCAAAGCCTGAGCTACTCCAATAATTGTACCTGTCAAAATACCAGGCGCAGCTAAAGGAATAACATGATGAAAAATCATTTGTGTTTTTGATGCCCCCAAACCTAAAGCTGCTGCACGAATAGAGAGAGGAACAGCACGCAAAGCAGAACGTGTTGCAATAATAATCGTGGGGAGAGTCATGAGCGCTAAAACAAGACCTCCAACAAAAGAAGCGGAACGTGGTAATCCCAAAAAATTAATAAAAACCGCGAGTCCTAAAAGACCAAAGACAATCGAAGGAACAGCTGCAAGATTATTGATATTAACTTCGATAAAATCTGTAAATTTATTTTTACGTGCATATTCTTCCAAATAAAGAGCCGTTGCTATGCCTATCGGAAGTGAAACCAATAAAACAATGCCTATCATATAAAGAGAACCAATAATCGCAACCCCTAACCCAGCAGTCTCAGGACGACTTGAAGCGCCAAGTGTAAAAAAACCAACATTAAATGTTTTATAAAGCGTACCATCATGCGCTAAACGCTTTATCCATTCTATTTGCCGATTAGAAACTTTACGGTTTTTTTCTGCTACATGCAGATCAATCTGCCCCTTATAAGCAGAATCGATATCCGCAGCTGCCAAAACTTTGATTTTTTGCATTGTGCCAATCAGTCTTGGATTCTTTGTCACCATTTCACGGAGTTGAACACGTACACCACTTGAAAACATACGGCTAACATCCCGCAGAGAGGCTCGATCATTTTGATCGATATCAAGTTTCTTGGCTAACGCATTGCGTACAAGAATTGGATAATTCGCCATTATGAGGACCTGTGGATTTGTTTTATGTTGACCACCTGGATCAATAATCTTTTCATCCAAATAAATCGATAATGTCATTTGACTCTGCAAAAAGGCTGTATAACCTTGACTAATGATAGACCATAAAAGCGCAAATAAAAAAAACAAACCAATAAAAATGGCAATCAAACCATAGGCACGAAAACGACGTTCAGCCCAATACCGACGTTTGAGGCTAATATTGCGACGAGGCAAAAGAATTTTTTCATTCATTCATATTGTTCCCGATATTTACGCACAATATAAAGAGCTAGAATATTCATCAAAAGTGTCATGACAAAGAGTGTCATTCCTAATGCAAAAGCCACCAAAGTTTGTGGAGAGTTAAACTCAAAATCACCAGTCAATTGATTAACAATCTTAACTGTCATCGTCGTCATTGCTTCGAAAGGATTGAGTGTTAAGTTTGCAGCAACACCCGCCGCCAAAACCACAATCATTGTTTCACCAATTGCACGCGATGCTGTCAATAAAATTGCTCCCATAATCCCTGGAAGCGCTGCCGGTATAACGACTTTCTTAATTGTTTCAGATTGTGTTGCTCCTAAACCATAAGAACCTTCACGTAAAATGCGTGGAACAGCTGTTATAACATCATCCGACAAAGAGGAAACAAAAGGAATCAACATAATTCCCATCACAACTCCAGCAGTCAAAACACTTTGCGCCATAATAAAACTAACCCCGTCTGAGAGAGAAGCAGAGAGATCTCGTAAAAATGGTCCTACAACCTTCAAAGCAAAAAAGCCATAAACAATCGTTGGAATGCCAGCAAGAACTTCTAACAATGGCTTCACAATTGCTCGCAATCGCGAAGAAGCATACTCGGCCATATAAAGAGCTGAAAATAATCCTATAGGTACAGCAAAAAGCATGGCAACAAATGCAATATAAAGCGTACCAGCAAGAAGTGGTATTAAACCAAATTGTCCTACTTCACCGCTTGAACCGCTCGCGGAAAAACGCGGATCCCAAACCGTTCCTAAAAAGAAATTTGAAAAAGATACAGACTGAAAAAAGCTTATTGTCTGAAAAAACATAGAAAGTGCAATGGCTATTGTCGTCAAGATAGCAACGATAGAAGCACAAACCAGTCCAATAATAATCAAAGATTCAACCTTATTACGCGCACGCTGATGAGGAGCAATTTGCATTATTCCACAGATAAAACCAAAGAATGCAATAGCAAAAAGGAAACCATAACCAATGAACTGAAGCTTTTCAGAAGAAAATACCCATGACTGTGCCATTTTGTACACATCATCCGATACTTCATCAGGTAAAACAAATCCCTTCGCGAATAATTGTGCCTGCACTGTCTTATAGGAAGCGGTAGAAAGATCCCCTTCAAAGTGATGAAGCATTTTGGCAAGACTTCGAAGAGTCTCCCAAAGTAGATCATGATTTACAGGCTCTATTATATGCGCACTATATGCCTCAAGCTCTTGAGAGGCATTATATTCTAAATAAATTGTACTCCCAGAATCCCAAAAAATTAAAAAAATAAAAGCTGGAATAACAGTAATCAAAAATGTCCACCAGCCATAATAATACGCACGAGAATGCATTTTATGTCGTCTGTATTCAAGAAAGCGTGCGCGCATATAAGAAATACAAAAGCCACAAAATCCAAGAATTAATAACAGCAAAATAATGAAGGAAATGCGCATTTTATCTTTCAGTTTTTATAAAAAAATAGCACCCAAATTTCCTATCCCAGAAATCCAACAAATTTTCCCTGCAAATTATTTCAATGTCATTACTCGACCAGCAGAAAAATCAGAACGCTGTGCTTGACGTTCCTTTTCAGGAGAAACAATCAAACCATATTCAGCCAAAGGACCCTCTGGACCAATCATTTGATCAGAAAGAAAAAAATCAACATACTCTCGCAAACCTGAAATAATACCTAAATGTGCTTTCTTAATATAGAAAAAAAGTGGACGAGAAACTGGATATTGTCCACTAGAAATCGTCTCAACTGTTGGCGCAAAACCGTTAATATCGGCAACCTTTAGCCTATCAGCATTATTTTGATAAAAAGACAAACCAAAAATACCAACCCCTGTTTTATTAGAAGTTAGACGCGCAAATGTTTCAGAATAATCACCATCAATATCAACCGCTTTTCCATCCTTACGTACCGCAATACAAGCAGTGTGTATCTCCTTATCATCCATTCCTAAAGACTTCATCACCTCAACTGCCCCACTCTCTTTACACCCCTCAATAAGTAATTTTTCCTCAAAAACTTCACGTGTCCCATGCTTCTCTCCAGGAATATACGCTGCTATCGTCCAATCAGGAAGAGCACTATTAACTGTACTCCATTTCAAAAAATTATTCGGTTGCAATTTTCCGTCTATAATAATTCGAGCAGCAAGGGCTTTATAAACATCTACTGGCTGTAATTTCCAATCAGGCCCCTTAATATCTGTTGCAAAAACAATGCCATCATACCCAATACGTATTTCCTCAACATCTTTTACACCAGCATCAAAACAAGACTGTAATTCACTCGATTTCATTGCTCGCGAAGCATTAACAATATCAACAGTGTTCTCCCCAATACCACGGCAGAACTCCTTAATACCAGCTCCTGTTCCACCCGATTCGATAACAGGAACCTTAAAATGGGGATAAATTTCTCCAAATGTCTCAGCAACAATCTTTTGATAAGGTAAAACTGTAGATGAACCAGTAATCTGTATTTGATCGCGTGCATTGCCTCCATTTGCTGACAGCAGTAGCGCAAAAATCAATCCCACTCCAATTGATAATACTCTGCTCATCTATAAACTCCCTAAAAATTGAGGACAAAGCCTCTTAATTCATATCATACGGTCATTGTAGTTCACATTTGCACCATAACAAATATAAAAAAACAATATGGATCATTTTTTTAAAACCATGTTTTTATCTTCTGTCAAATAAATTCATTTGAACGCTTGAACTCAATAACATCCCAAAACAAATGAGCAACATCTGTACCGCAGAAGCGTTTAATTTCACGAATTCCCGTAGGAGACGTCACATTGATTTCTGTTATATAATCTCCAATCACATCAATCCCCACAAAAAGAAGACCTCGTTCCTTTAAGGCTGGACCAATGCGTTCACAAATCTCATAATCACGTTTTGTTAACTCAACATTTTCCGCGCGACCTCCAACATGCATATTAGAGCGCACATCTGTTTCTGTCGGAATTCGATTAATAGCTCCAACAGGTGCACCATCAAGCAAAATAATCCTTTTATCTCCTTTTCGTACTACCTCTAAATAGCGCTGAACAATAAAAGGTTCGTGATAAATTTCTGCAAACATTTCCAACAATGATGCTAAATTGCGATCATCTTGTTTTAAATAAAAAACACCAGCGCCCCCATTCCCATAAAGTGGTTTAACAATAATATCGCCAAATGTCTTTCTAAAAGCTGTTATTTCTTCAATATCTTTGGTAATTAGTGTTTCTGGCATCAAATCGGAAAATTCAGTAACAAAAATTTTTTCTGGACTGTTGCGTACCCATGCCGGATCATTCACAACAAGTGTTTTAGGATGAATACGTTCTAACAAATGAGTCGTGGTGATATAATTGAGATCAAAAGGGGGATCTTGGCGTAAAAGAACCACATCCATATCTGTTAATTCTGTGCGAACAGGCTTTTCTAATTGATAGTGGCTTCCCTCTTTATCATGTACAATCAATGGCTCTAGTCGTGCAATCACACAACCATCGCACAGAGATAAACGATCTGGTGTATAATGGAAGAGAGAATGTCCACGTTCTTGTGCTGCTAAAGCGAGTGCAAATGTCGTATCTCCTTGAATCCGAACTGTTGAAATATGATCCATCTGAATGGCAATTTTCATAAATAAATCCTCCCTATCCTAAAAGCAGACTGGTCTATGCATCATAAACTTAGTAAACAATAAAAGAACTATGACAAGAGAAAATTTATGACACAAGAAACAGATACAAAATTAAGCAACGAAGAAATCGAACGCTATGCACGCCACATCATTTTGCCTGAGATTGGTGGTGCAGGGCAACAAAAGCTAAAAAAAGCACGTGTCCTTGTTGTGGGCGCTGGTGGTCTCGGTGCTCCTGTCTTAACCTATTTGGCTGCCGCAGGTGTTGGAACCCTTGGAATTATCGATAATGACATTGTTTCACTTTCCAATTTACAACGCCAAGTTATTCATAAAACAAGTGCAATGAACAAAAGCAAAACAGACAGTGCTGAAACCACTATAAAAGCAATAAATCCCCATGTTGTAGTTGAAAAACACACCCTACGCTTAGATAACAGTAATGTGGATAAACTGCTCAATGCTTACCACATCATTGTTGATGGAAGTGATAATTTTACGACACGCTATCTTCTTGCTGATCACGCTGCCCAATGTAAAAAACCTTTAATAAGTGGTGCTGTAGAACGTTTTAATGGCTCATTAACCGTCCTTATGCCATATAAAGACAATAATCCTCACTATCGCGATTTATTTCCCACGCCTCCTGCTCCCGATACTATTCCAACATGCGCTGAAGCTGGAATTATCGGTGTTTTACCCGGTGTTATTGGGACCCTACAAGCAATGGAAGTTATTAAAATGATCACAAACATCGGAGAGCCATTAGTAGGAAAGATTCTTCTCTATAATGGATTATTAGCACAATTTAATATTATTACTTATAAACGCTCAAATTATAAAGAAAATGCCATAGTTATTAAGAAGCTTGGAGAATCTTGATGATGTTCTCTCTTCCACTAACTTTTAGCACTCTCGCAATATGTATTGAAATACTAATATTTTATCGTAAGTCATCGAAACATTGTAACCAATGAAACCTATTAAATTTATCACAAATATGGAAAACCTTTTGTGAAAAAATAATTCTCTATAATGGATTATCATCATAATTTCATGTCATCGTCTATAAATAGACAGAGACTCGTGCAAACTTAGCTCCCATCAATATTCTTGTGTAAAAAATTTTCAACGTAGATAAAAATACAATCAACGGAACTCTATTCAACTATTTTACTAGTCACACATAAAAATTGTTTCACATGAAAGTGCTCACTTCAAACCATAACCTATAAATAATCTAAGTCATATTTTAGTGATCGGTACTATAAAAGGTCAATGATCTGTCCACACACTTCTAACCTTAAGAGAAAACGTCTATTCATCAAGCATCATAAAATGCAGCTTAGGATTATTGCACGTATAAGAACAATCAATTGTCTCAGTTCATAAGAAAAATACATGGGAATTGATGTAAAAGTACATAGGGATTGATGTGTATAGAAGGATTGAGATAAACCTCATGGAGAGCTTTAATTACATAATTATTGCATTCAGAAGCAGAAAGCAGCGGCTCATGAATTGATAATCCTTCAGCAATAATTTCACAGACAAGTATATGTAGAAAAAGTGAAGCACACAAATCTTGAAAACCAATCCACAGACGACAGTGTAAAAAGTGCATTTTTATAAAAGATCTCTTTAAAATAAGCGAGTAAATATGCAATGTTAAATGTGTTCTGTTTTGCGTGAGGGGCGTTCGCCCTAACAAAACATCAATAAGAGCTCTTTTTATAAAACTGTGAAACTAAAATTACAAAAAAATCAGACTTCTTTCTAAAATTAACATCTATGGTATAAGTTAATTTGGCTCGTTCGCTTTATTATTATCCATTGGTAAAGGAACAGGATGATCGGATAAACTGCGTAAATAAAGCAAAAGATCAGCACGATCTTGGTCATTTTTAATTCCACGAAAAGACATAATAGTCCCAGGAAAAGCTTCACGCGGAGAACGCAGATAACGATCTAACGTTACAAAATCCCATTTTTGATCAGAGTGCGCACGCAATGCCCGTGAATAAGCAAAACCTGCTGATGATGCCAAAGGGCGGTCAACAATCTCCCAGAGAACTGGACCAACACGCCCTGCTTCATTGCGTCCAGAAGTATGGCATATGGCACATTGGCGAAAAATTTTACGGCCATTTTCAAAATTGCCTTGTTGAAGTCGGCTATTTAGTGATAGGGAAACATCAGGTGCTTTTTGTTTTTCTTTAAATATATCGTTCTTGGTAACTGTATGATAATATTGAACTGATGTAGGATGATCATAAACTATATTGCTGAGTGTGGAAATTCCCACAACAATGACCAACACACATAAACAAGCAAAAACAAAATAGATAACTCTCCAGCGATTCATAAAAACTCAAATGTTCATGGTTTCATTACCATTTTTAGTATAAGCTTTTTCTTTATAACACACAACATCCTAAATGCATCACAGACGACGTTTGGAATCTTGCAATGGCTCTTGAACCAATTATTCTTATTCCTGCCCGTATGGGCTCAACCCGTCTACCTCAAAAAGCTCTCGCTGAAATCGCTGGAAAGCCGATGATTGTTCATGTCGCAGAACAAGCAAAAAAAGCCGCATTAGGTCGAACCATCGTTGCAACAGATCATAATGATATCGCTAAAGCTGTTGCAGATTATGGGCATGAATATATCATAACACGAGGTGATCATAAGTCTGGATCTGATCGTATTTATGAAGCTTTAGTACGCATTGATCCTGAACAACGCTACAACGCCATTTTAAATATACAAGGTGACCTACCAACAATCATGCCTCGTGAAATCATTCGTGCACTACGCCCTTTAGAAAATAGCTTTACTGATATTGCAACCTTGGGTGCTCAAATCATTGAAGAAAATGAAACAAGAGATCCCAATGTTGTCAAGATCATTGGGACACCGCTTTCTCAAAATCGCCTTCGTGCTCTTTATTTTACTCGCGCCACAGCACCCTATGGAGATGGTCCTCTTTATCACCATATTGGAATATACGCCTATAGGCGCGAAGCACTTGAAAAATTTGTATCATTCAACCCCTCACCACTTGAGAAACGTGAAAAACTTGAACAATTACGTGCATTAGAAAACAATATGCGTATTGATGTGGAAATAGTCGATACAATTCCCTTAGGTGTAGACACACAACATGATCTCGATAGAGTTTGTGAGATTTTAGCATGAAAATACTTAAAAAAACCAATAAAATTTCTTTCCAAGGAGAATACGGCGCTAATTCCCATATTGCTTGCTCCAATATGTTCCCCAATATGGATGCTGTTCCCTCTGCTACTTTCGAAGACGCTCTTAATTTAGTGGAAAGCGGGAAAGCTGATCTTGCTATGATCCCTATTGAAAATACTCTTGCAGGGCGCGTTGCAGACATTCATCATCTTTTACCGCAGTCGTCTCTTTATATTATTGATGAATATTTTTTACCTATCCATTTTCAACTCATGGTTTTGCCCGGCGTTACATATGACGAAATTAAAACCGTCCACAGCCATACGCATGCCCTTGCACAATGCCGAAAAATCATACGAAACAACGGTTGGAAACCTGTTGTTTCTGCTGACACCGCTGGAGCTGCAAAATTTATTAAAAAAAATGCTAAACGTTCACAGGCTGCCTTAGCACCTTTAATCGCAGCAGAACTCTATGGACTTGATATTCTTGAAAGAAATGTTGAAGATAACCCTCATAATATTACCCGTTTTGTCATCCTTTCACGCTCCAAACGGCATGTCCCCAAACCTCAAAATGGCGAAAAAATCATCACCAGTCTTCTTTTTCGAGTGCGCAATGTCCCCGCAGCTCTCTATAAAGCTATGGGAGGATTTGCAACGAATGGTATCAATATGACAAAATTAGAAAGCTATCAAATTGGTGGAAATTTCAATGCAACACAATTCTTTGTTGATATTGAAGGACATCCTGAAGACCCGATGATGAAACTTGCCTTAGAAGAATTATCTTTCTTTTCTGCAGAACTGCGTATTATCGGTACTTATCCAGCACAAAACGATCGAACATCGTATATATAAAAGCAATTAAGCTGCTATCATTTTTTGTTGATATCAAAAAGCATCGTAAAAATTTCATAATGCAACGCATCTTGAAAGGGCTCGTTTTTTTCTACTCAACACCCTTCATAAACACTGAAGAAGAAAAAACAGCTCGTAATAGAATATATAAATTATTTTCATAATATTTTCTCACAAATTATATCATGATAAACCGCAATTCAACTCGTATAAAAACCAGTGTAAAAAAACACAGTAACCAAAAATAAAAACGCTTGTACCATCTATTTCCCTTTATATATTCAAAGAGAGACTCTTGAGAAAAGTCATTTCCTCTGACAATATTCCAATAAAGATAACGAACTTCTAAATTCGCTCTCAAAACAATTAAAATTATTATACATAATAGAGCATTCGAATCTTTTAGATTAATATCATTCTAAACATGGTTTAAAACTAGAAAATGCAACTTAGCCCTGATTTTAGCGTTAAGTTTGAACTTGTATCTTTATAAAAACTGATTTATGATTCACCTCACTTTAGAAAAAAGGAGAGGATAATGAAAAAAATCTTCACGCGAGGATTATTAGCCGCAAATATTCTCGCCTACTCTAGTGTTGCATTTGCTGGCTTTGGTGAAAAAAAATGGAATTTTGCGCGGGATGAAAGTGTTGTGATCACACCATCCTATACATTCCAGCAAGGAGTTGAATACTCTTGTAATACCTTTAAACCGAAGAAAGTATCCTTTACTTTATCATACTCTGCCCCTTCTGATTTAAACAAATTGAGAATTTTTGTTGATGATGAAAAGAAAATAACCCATGATAAAGAAAAGAAAATCTTTACCCTAAAAAATATAAAATCTCTTCATATAAGTTTTCCTTGGTCAGGACATTATATTTTTAAAAATATTACGAACAAAAAAGTTGTTGGAACAGATTGTGACACAGGAGGTTATGATTAACAATATTTCTATAACATCTAAATTTGAGTAGAGTTATTCTTTTTTTTAGGTGTTTTTTTCAAAATACGGCATAATGAGCCATTAAAACTAATCGCTGAAAAGATTATTTTTATACTAATATGGCAAACCTTAAGATGCTTATAAGGTTAGATATTAAAGAACTTTTGCGAAAACTAGAAGACTAGACTTAAATTGTTCTGTATTTTCTACTATCAGAGCTATTTTTTTAATAAGAATATAACTTCTATCTTCGCAACTGCTTTATTTTAAGTACTATAAAGCACATCGTACCCAAATCACTTAGATAAACAGAAAAGTAAAATTTGCATCTACAGATGCATTCCTCACTGCACTTTAAGTCATACTCATTCAGCTTTTTATAAAAATTTATCTCGCTTTTCTCTTTTCGTTAAAAAATTTAATTATTTAAAGCTATAAAATGTCGTGTATATAAAATACCATTTTTACAGTTATAAAATCATAAATCTGTGCCAGCCACCATTATTATTTTATAGCTTTTAAATTGCATCGTCTCTTGTATGAGTACAGTCCTTAAAAGATATGTGAAATCTTTTCTCCAATAATGGGAACACATATATTGATTTATCTAGTGATGAGCCCAACGTCTTTAATGAAGAAAATCAGCACTCAAGAAAAAAGAGCGATAACATCTACTCAAGATTTACATTCATAGATGTTAAAAGAAAAAATATTACGTATTTGATATTCTCGTTCACAATAGAAATGATGAAACTTTCTTATAAGTCAAGATACTGATTTATAAATATAATTCTCTGTTCTGCATATTGAATGAGAGTCCTGAATATCGTAAGATTCTTTCATTTCAAACTTGTTTATCTTGAATCAATCAAAACCATCTCCTTGTACGTCAAAAGCGGGATGAGTGTGGGGATAAAACTGTATAAGAAAGGAGTAAAATGGCTTTTATGAACCATCTTAAGTGCCAAGGGCTGTTGCAACACCCACAAGTTGGCAAATATTAATGATGGTGCCGGCGTGCTTCTTCACAAATGTAAAGATGGAGTTGCTCAATGGATTTATACCTCAGAAGCAGTATGTATACACTTTACAAGTGATGCGATGAAATAGAGTTAAAAATATTTCGTGTAAAAGCATGTAAATGTAAAACTTAAGTGTATTGTGTTTAGAGTGTTCTGTTTTGTATGAAGGGGGAGACGTCATTGAATCAATATTTTATAATTTTCATAAACAATATTCTTCCTCTAAATTTCTCATTATAATTCATTGCACGATCTATATGCTTTATTTTCCTTTTTTGCCGTTGCAAATTTTAATGATTCAACTTCGTAATTTTAGAACAGACGGAGCTATCCTAAAATTCTTACAGGCAAGTTTGAACGAATGATTATAATTATACATTCAGATTATCTTAAACGAAGAAAATATTTTCATCCCCAATAAATATGAAAAACTCCTGCTATGAAAACTGATAAATCCTCAATCTCTTTGTTGTTTATATGTCAATAAATTAAACGCAAAGGAAAATTCTTTGTCGTTCTTAGGATATTTTTCGTTTCCGAGCTTGATTTTTCATTCCAAATCGACAATATGAACTCGGGAGGTTGGTGGTGGACGAACTACTCGCCAACTGGGTCAGGTCTGGAAAGAAGCAGCCCCAACGAGTTCTGGTACGGGTCATTGTTCCAACCTCCTATTTTGCTGAAGAAATTATTTTTTATGCTGTCTTTTAGCGAGGTATTTTTAATCTTCAGAGCGGCATTTGTATGCAGCAAATAAAGGGATTTTGTTGTTTTTAAACAAATTGTCCCATAAATAATTTGATTAAGAAAAAATCCTTTTATATGAGACTACAGTATTGATCTATGCTTTTGTATTATCAAAATGTACGCATAAAGAACTTCGAAGTTGGAAATATTCATGGAAAATTTACCGGTAGAAACAGCCTATCGTGTTCTTGCTCGTAAATATCGACCCCAAAACTTCTCTGACCTCATTGGTCAGGAAGCTATGGTGCGTACTCTCACCAACGCCTTTGAAAAAGGTCGTATTGCACAAGCGTGGATGTTAACAGGGATTCGTGGCGTAGGTAAAACCACAACAGCACGTATTTTGGCACGTGCGCTTAATTATAAAACAAAAGATATTGACCAACCAACAACTGTATTGGACTCTCTTGGTGAACATTGCACACAAATTATCGAAGGACGCCATATTGATGTTATAGAAATGGATGCCGCTTCTCATACGGGCATTGATGATATTCGTGAAATTATTGAACAAATACGCTATCGTCCTGTTTCTGCACGCTATAAGGTTTATATTATAGATGAAGTACATATGCTCTCAACACAAGCCTTTAATGGTTTATTGAAAACTCTTGAAGAACCACCATCCCATGTAAAATTTATTTTTGCCACAACAGAAATTCGCAAAGTTCCTATTACAATTCTTTCGCGTTGCCAACGTTTTGATTTGCGACGTATTGAATCAAAAGCTTTGAGTGCACATTTGCGCCAAATTGCGAAATATGAAAAGGTAGAAGTAGAAGATCAAGCACTCTCTATTATTGCCCGTGCTGCAGAAGGATCTGCACGTGATGCATTATCCATTTTTGATCAAGCGATTGCCCATAGCAATGGCAATGTTAATGCTATTGCGGTGCGTACAATGTTAGGATTAGCGGATCAAGCACGTATTATTGATCTTTTTGAATTTATCATGAAGGGCGATGTTGTCAATGCGTTACATGAATTACGCAGTCAATATGAAGCAGGTGCTGATCCTCTTACTATATTGACAGAACTAGCCGATTTTAATCATCTGGTCACACGTTTACGTTTTACACCAGAAATAGTGGAAGATTTCTCACTAACTGAAGAACAACGTTTAAAAAGTTTAGACTTTTCAAAAAAACTTTCCGTTCCTGTTTTATCCCGAAACTGGCAAATGTTACTCAAAGGATTACAGGAAGTTAATCAAACTGCACGTCCACTTCAAGCCGCTGAAATGCTTTTAATTCGTCTTGCTCACACAGCTGACCTACCAACTCTTGATGAAGCTTTAAAAAAGCTTACGCAAGAAAAAACACCTCTCACACTCGTTACAAATTCTTCTCATCAAGAATCTACAAATGCAAATAATATAACAAAAGAAACAATGGTCGGAGCCCATGCTTCCTCGAGCATTTCAAATACATTAGCCGATCAATCAGATTTAAAAACATCTTTGAAAAACCAATTAGATCATTCCTTACAACCAGAAAATTTAGTTAAAAATCAAAACCATGACAAAATCAGCGCCCAAGAAGTAACAGAAATTCTAGAAACTTCTCAATCTACTGATCTTTCTGAAAAGATTGCAAATTTATCGCATTCTGTCACGCAAACAACAGAAAAGATTACTGAACCTAAAACTCTCGTGATTAATTCTTTGCACGATATTGTTCAATTAGCCGAACAGCATAATGACGTTCCTTTCAAACTCCTTGTTAAAGAATTTGTTCATCCTGTTTCTTTTGAAGCTGGGCATATTACCTTGAGACTTTCTGAAAATACCCCACAATTTCTTGCTCATGATATAGAAAAAAAGATATCTCAATGGACTGAAAAACGCTGGACAATAACTTTTGTTAATGAAGGAGGTGGCCCAACCTTACAGGAGGAAAGTATAGCGATTCAAAAGACTCTTTTTTCCAATGCAGAAACAGATCCTGATATCGCAAAAATCCTCAATCATTTCCCAGAAGCAAAAATTGTCGATATTCGACTCAATAAAGAAGAAAATGATCTTGATTTACTCTCCAATACCTTTAAAAATGCTGATATTTTTAAAAATAAAAATGATATCAATGATGAATAAGGATACCTATTCCTATGCGTGAAATGATGAGCATGATGAAAAAAGCCAAAGAAATGCAAGAAAAAATGCAGAAGATTCAGGAGGAAATGGCGAATTTACAAGTGGTTGGTGTTGCTGGCGGTGGGCTTGTCAGTGTTACATTAAACGGCAAAAATACCATAACCGCCATCCAAATTGACCCTTCATTACTCAAACCGGAGGAATCTGAAATTCTTGAAGACCTTGTTATGGCAGCCCATAATGAAGCCAAAGCAAAAATTGAAATGGCTATGGAAGAAAAAACTAAAAGCATGACAGCAGGGCTACCACTCCCATCAGGTTTCAAGCTTCCATTTTAATGAAACGGTTTTTTCCCGCGAGACAAAAATATGTCTAAATACATTGCAGGACCTGAGATTGAACGTCTCATTCAGATTTTATCACGGTTACCAGGTCTTGGTCCACGTTCAGCGCGTCGTGCTGCGCTTCATCTTATCAAAAAAAAGGAGACATTGCTGGAGCCTTTGGGAGCAGCAATACAAGCAGCTATAGAAAAAGTCGGCATTTGTTCTGTTTGTGGAAATGTCGATACTGTTGATCCTTGTTCAATTTGTACAGATTTGCGCCGCGATGATACAACAATCATCGTTGTTGAGGATATTGCTGATCTGTGGGCCCTTGAGCGCGCAAAAACTTTAGCCGCACGTTATCATGTGTTGGGTGGACGACTCTCCCCCTTAGATGGAATAGGTCCTGACGAACTCAACATTGCCACCTTAATACAGCGTGTTGTACAAAACCCTATTACGGAGATTATTCTTGCTGTCAATGCGACTGTCGAAGGTCAAACAACTGCTCACTATATCACTGATCAGCTTTCTAATTTTCCAGTTAAAATTACGCGACTTGCTCATGGTGTTCCTGTAGGAGGTGAGCTTGATTATCTTGATGATGGAACTTTAGCAGCAGCTGTACAAGCAAGAACAAATCTTTAAAACTTTTTCTTCTTAACCTTTAGCTCTTTAATGACGGGGGAATATTAAAATGATAAAGAAAAATCTCTCACTTTTAAACGACTTTGGTCCTGGTATTTTAGTATGTTTACTCATATCAGCCTTAGCTTATGGCTTAGAAGTTGTAGAAAAACAGCTTTTTGCAGAAGCGTGGCTTGAAAGCCTTGTTTTGGCAATTCTTTTAGGCTCTATTACCCGTAGTTGTTTTACTTTGCCAACATATTTTCAAAAAGGTATCACCTTTTGTGCAAAAACACTTCTCGAAATTGCTATTGTTCTTCTAGGTGCAAGCATTAGTATTAATGCAGTCCTTTCAGCTGGTTGGAATTTACTTGCTAGCATCGTATTCGTTATATTCATAACAATTATCCTTAGCTTTGTCATTGGTCGACTTTTCGGGCTTTCTACACATTTAGCAATGTTAGTCGCTTGCGGGAATGCTATTTGTGGCAATTCAGCTATTGTCGCTGTTGCACCTGTCATAAAAGCAAAACATGACGATGTAGCCGCGTCAATTGCCTTCACTGCTCTTTTAGGAATTCTTATTATTTTATTTTTACCCTTTTTACATCCATCTTTGAATTTGTCATTTAGCCAATATGGCGTGCTTGCTGGCATGGTTGTTTATGCTGTACCGCAAGTTTTGGCAGCAACAGCATCTATCTCTTTTGTAAGCGTCCAAATTGCAACAATTGTTAAATTGGTACGCGTTCTCATGTTAGGTCCTGTTATTTTTATTCTATCAATTATCTATCATCGCTCAGCACAAACACGTTTTCGTCTACATACTCTTGTGCCATGGTTTATAATCGGCTTTATTATCATGATGCTTATCCGCTCAAGCGGACTTATTCCTGAAACGGCTATAAATCCGATCAAACTTACTGCTCAGGTGTTCACTATCATTTCAATGGCAGCATTAGGTTTAGGTGTTGATATACGATCATTAAAAAAAGCGGGATGGCGCGTTATTTTGGCTTCAACCTGCTCCATAATTATTCTCGGTATTTGTAGCCTTATCATGATACAATTGAATGATTTAAATCATATAATACTTTGAAATATGCATTAATTGTTTCTTTTTTTAAGGGAGTATATAATAAATCAAAGATTTACTAATATCAAAAACAGTTCTTTCATAAAATCAGCAAAAATTCTAAAAATTTGCTTATTATCCTATATTCTATACAAAAAATTGAAAATGCTACGATATGAAGTGAAAACTATCGAATTTGCTTTTTCAATAAGCTTTTCAGTCTATAGTGATTTGCAACGGTATAGTATTCAATATGGAACGCATACAAAATAATGCTCTTTATTTCAGATCTGATTAAGTTAATTTTTTTATAGAAGACTGATAGAATATGTTCTTTAATGAAGTCATCCTTCTCACGAAGAGAAAATACCTAAAACAGAACATATTTATGTTGCTCATTCACGTGCTTGTAAAAAAATACCTCTCAAGGCACATGAACTCCCTTTCAAGGCTGTGCCTGTGAATAATATAATGTAAAATCCCTATAAAGTGTATAAAATACATTATGCACCTCCCTCTTCGCTTCATAAAGTCACAAGCCTCTAGTATCAAACTCTTGCTAACTCCCAATGTTGCAATAGCTCTTGCATTTAAATGGTTTATGAGAGAAATTTTACTCTTTTCTTCAATAGTTTTATCCACACGCCAACTCTCTTTCATGCCGTGTAAGAAAAAGATTTTAATTTATGAGTTTGAAATGAAAAAATCTTACAATATCCAAGGATATTATTGAACATGGCAATAATAAACTATTATTATAAAATCAATTCATTGATAACAAAAACCAATAAGAATCACATCAACATCTCGTTCTATCCCATAAAAAGATATTGTTGCTTATTGGCACTAGTAACTTTCTTACAAATGAAATATACGATAATGAAAAGATTAAAAATACAGCAGGACTTTTATTTATCGTTTTATTCAACTAAAATATTTTTATGCTTATCCTTGCTATAGATACTGCTTCGATTTATTGTGCTGTTGCGCTTATTCGTCATAAATCTGTTATTGCGCGTATCAATGAGCGCATGAACAAAGGACATGCTGAAAAACTTATTGAGCAGATTACACAAATAATGACACAAGCCAATATGACGCTTGATCAAGTTGAGCGTATTGCTGTCAATATTGGACCTGGGTCATTTACTGGTGTACGTGTCGGTGTTGCAACAGCACGCGCTTTGGCATTAGCACTTGAAATACAAGCTGTTGGAGTGAGTGCTCTTGAAGCGTTAGCAGCACAAGTCATAAACAATAAAAGTACAGCATCGGCAATTACTGTTGTCATTGAAGCAGGGAGAGGGATGTTCTATCATCAAAATTTTCATAATAATCTCAAACCTTTGGGAGAACCGGGATTAAAAACAATGGAAAATATCCTCGAAGATTTGCCAAAAAAAACCCGCCTGACTGGCCCAGCTGCTGATGTCGTTGTGGAACATGTTAAAAACCATAAAATATACGAAAAAATTGTCCTAGAAAAAATCCCCTGCGAAGCGGCCGATATTGTAAACTATGCTTATCTTGCTGCAAACAAACAACCACAAAATTCACCTCGCCCACTCTATCTACGCAGTGCTGATGCAAAACAACAAACCGATTTTGCTTTACCACGAAAAAAATAATGTCCAAATTTTCATTGACAAAAAAGAATTTTGGAATTGCTCCGCTACAAGTTCATGATAGTGCTGCTCTTCATCAAATTCATCAGCATTGTTTTACCCCTTCTTGGGAAAAACAAGCTTTTGATAATTTCTTAACAGATCACTCTATCTTCGGATACAAAGCTTTTCTCATTGATCACTCTGATCAAATTTTAGGCTTTTGCCTATGCCGTCTCATCCTTGATGAAGCAGAAATCATCACAATTGCTGTTCATCCTCATTATCGTCAAAAAGGAATTGGTACCTTTCTTATCGAAAGCACAGTTCACTATCTTCACGACAAGGGCGCCATAAAATTATTCTTGGAAGTAGAAGCCACAAATCTTTCTGCTTTGAACCTTTATCAACGCTTTGAATTTCAAAAAATTTCTGAACGTCTTGCCTATTACGCGTCAAAAAATGGTCGTGGTGATGCAATTATCATGCAAAAAACTTTTAAGCAAATAGATTGAGATTTGTGTAAAAAACATTTAGACAAGCACTATGAATAAAGTAAATCCTAAAAATACATCTCCTGTTGCTCCTAAAAAGGTTTTTATCAAAACTTATGGATGTCAAATGAATGTTTATGATAGCCAACGGATGACTGATAGTCTCAGTTCGCAAGGCTATGTGACAACACAAATTCCCAATGATGCCGATCTTATTCTTGTTAATACCTGTCATATTCGTGAAAAAGCAGCAGAAAAACTTTATTCTGATCTCGGTCGTTTGCGCGTTATGCGTCAAGAGCGCACACCTGATAAACCCCTTATGGTTGGTGTAACAGGTTGTGTTGCACAAGCTGAGGGAAGTGAAATCTTGCGCCGTGCTCCAACAGTGGATCTTGTTATTGGTCCACAAATGTATCATCGCCTGCCAGAATTGTTAGAAAAAGCCAAACAAGGGAAAAAAATTATCGAAACAGACTATGCTGTTGAAGATAAATTTGCTCATTTGCCGCCCCATAATAAACATGCAGTAAGAAAACGAGGTGTGAGCGCATTTTTAACAGTACAAGAAGGGTGCGACAAATTTTGCACTTTTTGTGTTGTTCCGTACACACGCGGTGCTGAAATATCACGGTCTGTCGAGCAAATTACTGAAGAAGCCCGCCAGCTTATTGAAGCAGGTGTTAAAGAGATTACGCTGCTTGGACAAAATGTCAATGGTTGGCATGGACAAAGTGCTGATGGCAAAACTTGGCGTCTTGGCGATCTTCTTTATCATCTTGCAAAACTCGATGGTTTAAAGCGTTTGCGTTACACAACCAGCCACCCGCGTGATATGGATGATAGCCTTATTGCCGCACATCGAGATCTTGATATGTTAATGCCTTACCTCCATCTGCCTGTTCAATCAGGTTCAGATCGCATCTTAAAAGCCATGAATCGCCAACACAAAAGTTCTCATTATCTTCATCTTATCGAAAAAATTCGGACTGCACGACCCGATATTGCCTTTTCAGGTGATTTTATTGTAGGATTTCCAGGCGAAACAGATGAAGATTTTGAAGAAACCATTAAACTTATTCAACAAGTGCAATACAGTTCAGCTTATTCTTTTAAATATTCCCCCCGTCCTGGAACAGTGGGAGCCACAATGAAAAATCATGTTGATGAATCTGTAAAAGATGCCCGACTTCAACATTTACAAATCCTTCTCCTTGAGCAACAAAATGCGTTTTTGCGTTCTAAAATTGGTCAAAAAACGAACGTTCTCATCGAAAAACCTGGACGTCACTCAGGGCAAATGGTAGGACGTTCCCCTTGGCTTTTACCTGTTGTCGTCGATACAGAAGCCTCTACAGGTAGCGTGATAGAAATTCATATTAAAAATGCAAGCTCAAACAGTTTTGTTGGTGAAGTGACAAATAGATAAACATGCCTCTAACACCTTGTTCACAATAAATATTTTGGAAAACTCTTTTATTTTAAAAGAAAACGATTACATCTAAAGCGTGCACTTTTTGTAAAAAATTGTCTTTATAAAGTTTACTTAACAAAATGTGCAATATTTATGTAGATATGGAGAATAGACTGAAAACTTCAACCGAAAAAATAAAGCGTATTAAAGAAAAAGTAAATACGTCCCTTGAAAAGGCTGATACCTTGAAACAAACAAGCGCTTCAGATCTGAGCCAAGTTGTTTTGATTTTCGAAAATAATAAATATGCAAAAGCAGTTTTTGGTAAATTTGACGAAAATCTCGCTTATATCGAAAAAAAACTCGAACTTAGTATTCATCCGCGTGGTAATGAAGTCTTAATCCGTGGAAATATTTCTGTTATAAAACGTGCGCAATATGTATTGCAGCAGCTTTATGAACGAGCCAAAACACATCAAGAGCTCACTTTATCAGATATAAAAGGAGCGATTTCTATGGCAAATATACCAAAGAAGCAGAAAGAAGACACAATAGCACACAAATCTGCAACGAAACGTATACCAGCAAGGTTGAGTACCCATAAAAAAATAATTCATGCAAGAACTCCAACACAAGACGCTTACATAAGCGCTATGGAGCATACTGAACTTGTGTTTGGTATAGGACCAGCAGGAACAGGAAAAACGTATCTTGCTGTTGCTCATGCTGCAATGCTTCTAGAACGCGGTATCATTGAGCGAATTATTCTCTCACGTCCGGCTGTTGAAGCTGGAGAACATCTTGGTTTTCTTCCCGGTGACCTCAAAGAAAAAGTCGACCCATATTTACGACCACTTTATGATGCTCTTTATGATATGATGCCCGCTGAAAAAATAGAACGCATTTTAGCCTCTGGTGTCATAGAAATTGCTCCTCTCGCCTTTATGCGCGGACGAACACTTGCCCATGCCGCTGTTATTCTTGATGAGGCACAAAATACTACACCCATGCAAATGAAGATGTTTCTCACACGTCTTGGAGAAGGAACGCGTATGATTGTTACCGGTGACGTAAGCCAAATTGATTTGCCTATAGGGCAAAAATCAGGTCTCATTGAAGCAATTCGCATTCTTTCAAATGTAGAAAGTATCGCAATTGTGCATTTTGATGAAAAAGATGTTGTACGCCATCCACTTGTTGCTGCTATCGTTGGTGCTTATGATCGTGATTCAGAAATACAAAATAAAAAAAATCATTCGCATGCGATGCATTAAAAAATGAATTTGATTCATCATGATTATTATTGATATAATGATTAAAAGCGCAGGGTGGAATGATGAGAAAATGCTTTATAATATCACTGAAAAAGCATTAATGACAACTATGCATCATGTTTCATTGGCAAATGTTGTAAGCGAGATTAGCTTGCTTTTTACGAATGATGAACATATGGCACAAATCAATGCACAATGGCGCAACAAAAACAAATCTACTAATGTATTATCCTTTCCTGCTTTTCCACTTAAGGCTGGAAATCGACCTGGTCCCATGCTCGGTGATATTATTATTGCCCGAGAAACTGTTGTTTTCGAAGCAGAGAAAGAAGGAAAAACATTTCAAGACCATTTAACACATATGATTGTTCATGGTATCTTGCATCTGCTTGGTTATGACCATGAAACTGATGATGAAGCATATAAAATGGAAAAGCTCGAAAGAGAAATTCTTCAAAAGCTTTCCATAAGAGATCCTTACGCATAATTGTCTATCAATGATAAAATTTAACTTTTAAAATTAATATTACAAGCATACCATTTAAAGCCTCTTATTTATCTATTATAAGAAAGAAAGTTTAGAAGATTTCAAAACCATGGACAACAAAATAAATACACAAAATAATAGTCAAACATCTTCTAACAATGAAAAAAAATCTTCTCAACAGACGAATCATACAGAAAAATATTCTCTGATGAATCATTTATTTTCATTCTTACGTGGTCGTAATTGTGCACCTACGTCACTGCGCGATGATCTTACCGTTGCCCTCACGACTAACAATGAAAAAGATACCGCCCCCTTCTCGCCTGAAGAACGTACTATGCTGCATAACATTTTACGTTTACGTGAAGCACGCGTGGATGATGTTATGATACCTCGTTCTGAAATCGAAGCATTAGAAATAAACACTTCACTTGGAGAAACCCTTAAATGTTTTGCAAAAATTGGTCATTCTCGCATACCCGTTTATGCTGAAACTTTAGATGATCCGCGCGGCATGATCCATATCCGCGATATTCTTAACTATATGATTCGCTTTATTATCAATCCAACAAAAACCGAACAAAAATCCGATTTTCTTCAATTAAACCATACAGACTTACATACTCCAATCGGTGAATTGGACTTGATCCGAACAGTTCTCTTTGTTCCCAGTTCTATGCTTGCAAGCAAATTATTAACACGGATGCAAACTACACGAACTCAAATGGCTTTAGTTATTGATGAACATGGAGGAACAGATGGTCTCGTTTCAATGGAAGATATTGTTGAGTTAGTCGTTGGGGATATCGAAGATGAACATGATAATGTCGACAATGCTATCGTACGTGAACCCAATAATAAATGGCTCGTTGATGCAAGAACTGAACTAGAAGATGTGGAGAAAGCTCTTGGTCCTGATTTTATCGTAGGGGAATATGGTGATGAAGTTGATACTATTGGTGGTTTGATCGTCTCCATTCTTGATCGCATTCCTGCCAAAGGTGAAATTGTTGAAGCTGTACCTGGCTATAGATTTCGTATTTTAGAAGCTGATAAACGCCGGATTAAACGGTTGCGCATTTTTCGCATTCCAAAAAATGAGAATCTTGAAAACAATGCCATCCCTAAAGAATAGTTCAGCGTTTTTACACAATTTCATTGTTTTTTTATTCTCTGTTACAGGCTGGAAACGCCAAGCATGGATATTTCTGTGTGGTGCTCTTACTTCTTTTGCACTTCCACCCTTTTATTTAACACCTCTTTGCTTTTTAACTTTCCCTCTCTTTATTGTTTTACTGGACTCAATACAAGCCACCAAAAATAATAAAAAACATTTTTTTACTTACGCTTTAAGCTGTGGAACCTTTGGTTTTAGTTATTTTATTTGCGGCCTTTGGTGGCTATGCAATGCTTTGTTAACAGATCCAGATTCTTTTGGTTGGGCCGTCCCATTAGCCATTTTAGTCCCTCCACTCTACCTTTCTCTTTATTGGTTTTTTTCTGGTTTCATTGTCGGTTTATTATGGACAAAAGGAATAGCACGCTTTTTTGTTTTAGCCTTTGCATTAGGATTGTCCGAGTGGTTGCGTGCGTTTTTATTCACAGGATTTCCATGGAACTCTCTTGGCTATACAGCCATGCCAACCCCAATGTTCATGCAATCTGATGCAATCGTGGGACTTTACGGAATGAATATTCTTGCTGTCTTAGCCTACAGTTTGCCAACTGTTTTACTCACAGATGAAAAAAAGAAAGTGGCACTTTCTCTTTGCTTATCACTTATCTTCATTCACTGTGGTTTTGGGTTTTATCGTCTTCATACTATAGAAGACACAGCTGAAGATCAAAAAAGTGCTTATTGGGTGCGCATTGTTCAACCGTCCATCCAACAAAATATAAAATTGCGTGATAATACACGAGAAGCTATGTTGGAAGCGCATATGAAGCTAAGTGCAACACCAACAACCGATCAAAATTCAGAACCCGATTTTATCGTATGGCCTGAAGCTTCCGTTCCTTACCTTCTCTATGATCAATCATCTATCACAATGCACATCGCCTCTCTTTTAAAACCTAAACAATGGGCTATTGTTGGAGCAATACGCGCCAGCAATGATCTACCTCATTCCCAAACACAATATTTTAATACAATTGCAGTCATTAATGCTCAAGGTAATATTTTAAATACTTCCGATAAACTTCATTTGGTTCCTTTTGGTGAGTATCTTCCTTATCAGAATTTATTGAAAAAAATTGGATTGCGCACCCTTGCCGATAATATTGGTGGATATAGTGCTGCAAGTGTGCGCAAAATTGTTACAATGCCAAACGGATTTTCTTATCTACCCTTGATTTGTTATGAAGCAATATTTCCCCATGAAATGACTTTCAAAGGCTCCCCGCCTCAAGCAATTATTAATATTACAAATGATGCATGGTTTGGTGTAACACCTGGACCCTATCAACATCTTCAACAAGCACAGCTTCGTGCCGTTGAACTGGGAATTCCCCTCATACGGGCAGCCAATAATGGCATATCAGCTGTTATTGATTCTTATGGACGAATCGTTGTAGCTCTTCGACAAAATGCTGTGGGCATTATTGATTCACGAATTCCATCATCCATTACCCCTATAGGAAGCAATGAATACAGAACTTTCTCTACTTTTACCTTATTCATCCTTATGCTATTGTGTCGTATTGGTTTTGGTTTTACAAAACAGCTTAAATGATTCAAGTGCCCTTTGTACGGTATTATGTTGCGTGTACCAGTAATATTGGGAAAAAATATTACATATTGTTTTAATTATATGATAAATCAACTGCGCATAAATATGATGTTGGTTTAGAAGAAAAATGCTGGAAATAAAGAGTTGCATTATGACCGAAACTAGAAAAAAACCTGACCCTATAGATATCTATGTTGGAACTCGTATCCGTTTACGTCGTAATATTTTAGGACTCACTCAAGAGAAACTAGGTGAGAAATTAGGAATTACTTTTCAGCAAATCCAAAAATATGAAAAAGGAACAAACCGTATTGGTGCCAGCCGTCTTCAAGCGATAGCGGAAATTATGGATGTTCCTGTTTCTTACTTTTTTGATAAAGGACTTACCTCCCAACAAGTAGAAGGTTTTGCTGAAAGTGAACACAATTTTATAGACTTTTGTTCTAGCAGCGAAGGGATTCAGCTCATGCGCGCTTTTACAAATATATCTGATGCTAAAGTGCGTCGAAAAATTATTGACTTGGCAAAAGCACTTTCTGAGGAAGATTTGACAAATAAGTTATAAATTAAAATTATATCTTTTCTCTTTTATTCATATACATTTGCATTGGCTATTTGCTGTAGAATTAGCAAATGGTGACGACTTTAGTAAGCAATTGATTAAATCGTTGGTTTTCTTTTTTGAAGGAGTTCCTATGCCGCATCAAGATTATCTTTTTACGAGCGAATCGGTATCGGAAGGACATCCTGATAAAATTTGTGATCGTATTTCCGATGAAATCGTTGATATGATCTATAAAGAAGCTGAAAAGACTGGTACTGATCCATGGTTAGTACGCGTTGCATGTGAAACTCTCGTCAGTGTCAACCGTGTTGTTATCGCTGGTGAAGTGCGTGTTCCCGATACGCTATTAAAAAAAGATAAAAATAAAGAATTCATCTATGATAAGACTGGCTTTCCACTCATTAATCCTACACGTTTTCGTACAGCAGCGCGCCGTGCTATTCGTACCATTGGCTATGAACAAGCAGGATTCCATTGGAAAACTGTTAAAATTGATGTTCTTTTGCGCCCACAATCAGCTGATATAGCAAGAGGGGTTGATAATGCTACGGATCGGCATGGTGAAGAAGGAGCAGGTGATCAAGGCATCATGTTTGGATATGCTTGCCGTGAAACACCTGATCTCATGCCTGCGCCAATTTATTATGCGCATAAAATTCTCAAACTTCTTGCCGCAGCCCGTCATAAAGGAGAGGGAGAAACTGGAAAATTAGGACCAGATGCTAAAAGCCAAATAACCATACGTTATAAAAATGGAAAACCGATAGAGGTCACATCCATTGTTCTTTCAACGCAGCACCTTGATGAAAGTTGGGATTCCAATAAAGTGCGTACAGTGGTTGAACCTTACATTCGCCAAGCTTTACATGACATTCCCATTTCAGCTCAATGTAGTTGGTATATAAACCCAACAGGAAAATTTGTCATTGGTGGTCCTCAAAGTGATGCCGGATTAACGGGACGCAAAATTATTGTGGATACTTACGGAGGTGCAGCACCCCATGGAGGCGGTGCTTTTTCAGGAAAAGATACAACAAAAGTTGATCGTTCTGCTGCCTATGCGGCACGCTATCTGGCTAAAAATATTGTTGCTGCTCATTTAGCAGAAAGATGCACCATTCAACTCTCCTATGCAATTGGTATTGCACAACCTTTATCTATTTATCTTAATCTTCATGGAACAGGAAAAGTCGATGAAAAGGTTATTGAAGAAGCCATCCGCAAAATAATGGACCTTTCACCTACCGGCATTCGAAAACATCTTGACCTCAATAAACCTATTTATGCAAAAACAGCTGCCTATGGTCACTTTGGTCGTAAACCAAAACACGATGGTTCGTTTTCATGGGAAAAAACTGATCTCGTGAAAACGCTTCAAACAATGATCCAAATCCCATGATTAAACATAATATACGTAAGAGTGAAGCATTTTTTGGACGCCGACAAGGAAAACAACTTCGAAACAATCAGCTTACACGTATACAAATGCTTCTCCCCAGTTTGAATATTGATTTAAATGTCCCTCCTCCCTTAAACCTTACATCTTTATTTTCAAGCAAAGTAAGAGAAGTTCGACTTGAAATCGGTTTTGGTGGAGGTGAACATTTACTTCATGAAATGGCATATTTTCCAAAAACCGGTTTTATCGGTGTCGAGCCCTTTATCAATGGCATGGCAAAAATATTGTCGTCTCTTGAACAGCATCAAAACCATCAAAATCGTCTTCGCCTCTATAATGATGATGCTACACGCCTTCTGGATTGGCTCCCTGATAATTCGCTTGATGGAATAGACCTCTTCTATCCTGATCCTTGGCCGAAAAAGAAACACTGGAAACGACGCTTCATCAATATAAAAAATCTTAACCGTTTTTCTCGTGTTCTTAAAATAGGAAAATTTTTTCGCTTTGCTAGCGATATAGACAGTTATGTAAACTGGACTTTGTACCATTGTGCACAACATGATCACTTTGAATGGAAAGCAGAAAGCCCTCAAGACTGGAAACTCCCTTATCCACTATGGAGCGAAACCCGCTATGAAGCAAAAGCTCTCCGCGAAGGACGAACGCCTGCCTATCTTACCTTTATCAAGAAATAAATGATCAAGCGCTTTTCTCATAAACAACTTGAAAAATTTTGAATTTAAGAGTATCAATAGTTAAATTCTTGGTCTTATGATGAAGAGTGGGCCGTTGGACCCGCTCTTTTTTAATATCATAAAACTGATGAAACCAACTTGGATAAAATTTATGAATGAAGTTGAAAAAATAAGCAATCTTGACGAACCGCGCCTGTTTGAAGAAGATGGTATCGAAGCACAGGTTGCTGCTCTTGTCATACCACTACTTAAACCTTTAGGTTTTCGTTTGGTTCGCGTGAAACTTCTTGGTCAAAATGGTTTAACACTTCAAATTATGGTTGAACGTGCCGATGGTTCTATGACCATAGAAGATTGTGAAACGGTTAGTCGAACTGTTTCTCCCCTCCTTGATGTACAAAATGTTATTGAACGCAAATATCATTTAGAAATCTCATCCCCTGGAATTGATCGTCCATTGGTAAGAAAATCTGATTTTTTTCATTGGCAAGGTCATCTTGCAAAAATTGAAACCAAAATAACAATTGATGGGCGCCGAAAATTTCGCGGGACACTTACAAATATCACGCAAGATGGATTTATTTTAAACACTGATAAAGCTGCTTATGGAGAAGCCATGTATACCCCTATTTCCTTTTGTGATATTATAAATGCGCATTTAGTGCTTACCGATGAGCTTATTCGCGATGCATTGAAACAAAATAAAGATTTAAGTCAACAATTCATTGCCGAAGAGAACGCTAACGACTCTATACAGACGCTCAATTTCAAAAAATAATATCACTGGGAAATACCCATCGTGTGGCACAAAGAAGGAGAAAATTGATGGCTACAAGCGCTAACAGGCTTGAGATTCTGCAAATTGCAGATGCTGTTGCACGTGAAAAGTCAATCGACCGTGAAATTGTCATTTCTGCGATGGCTGATGCTATTCAAAAAGCAGCACGTTCTCGTTATGGTCAAGAAACCAATATTCGTGCTGAAATCAATTCTAAAACAGGTGAAATTAAATTACAGCGCCTGCTTAAAATCGTTGATGTCGTTGAAGACTATACAACGGAAATTACTTTGTCTGATGCTCTCAAACGTCAAGCAGAAGCAAAAATTGGTGATTTTTTTGCTGATCTTTTACCTCCTATGGATTTTGGACGTATCGCAGCACAATCTGCTAAACAGGTTATTGTACAAAAAGTACGCGATGCAGAGCGTGATCAGCAATATGAAGAATTCAAAAATAAAGTTGGTGAAATTATTTCTGGTACAGTTAAGCGTGTGGAATATGGTAACGTCATCGTTGATCTAGGGCGCGGTGAAGCTATTGTGCGCCGTGATGAATTAATTCCTCGTGAATCATTCCGCTATGGAGATCGCATTCGTGCTTTTGTCAATGATGTACACCGTGAAACGCGTGGGCCGCAAATTTTCCTTTCACGCACCCATCCCCAATTTATGGTAAAACTTTTCACTATGGAAGTACCTGAAATTTATGATGGTATTATAGAAATCAAATCTGTTGCTCGTGATCCAGGCTCACGGGCTAAAATCGCCGTTGTTTCACGCGATGGTTCCATTGATCCTGTTGGAGCATGCGTTGGAATGCGAGGAAGTCGTGTACAAGCTGTTGTTGCTGAATTACAAGGCGAAAAAATTGATATTATTCCTTGGTCGCCTGATGCGGCAACATTTGTCGTTAATGCACTGCAACCTGCTGAAGTTTCTAAAATCATCCTTGATGAAGATGCTGAACGGATTGAAGTTATTGTGCCAGATGATCAACTTAGCCTTGCTATTGGACGACGTGGGCAAAATGTTCGCTTGGCTTCGCAACTAACAGGATGGAACATTGATATTTTAACGGAAAAAGAAGAATCTGAGAATCGTCAAAAAGAATTTACTGAACGGAGTAAATTGTTTATGGAGGCCTTAGAGGTTGACGAAATGATCGGACAGGTTATGGCATCAGAGGGTTTCTCTTCTATTGAAGAAATCGCCTATATTGATCTTGAAGAAATTGCTTCTATTGATGGTTTTGACCATGAAACTGCTAATGAAATCCAAAGTCGTGCCCGCGAATATCTTGATCGGCAAGAAAAAGAGCTCGACGAAAAACGTAAAAAACTCGGAGTTTCTGACGAATTGCGAACACTTCCTGGAATGACAAGTGCTATGTTGGTTGCTGTAGGTGAGGATGGTGTAAAAACGATAGAAGACTTTGCTGGCTATGCCGTTGATGATTTAGCTGGTTGGAGAGAACGTAAAGAAGGTCAAACACAGAATTTTTCTGGTATTTTAACCCCTTTTGACATTACACGCGCAGATGCAGAAGCTATGGTTTTAGCCGCACGTGTACAAGCAGGCTGGATAGACCAAGCTGATCTTGTTACAGAAAGTCCTGTAGAAGATGAAAATTCTGCAGAAAATGAAAAAACAGATGATTTGGATGTGGATACACTTTAAATGAATGAACGGACTTGCATTGTAACCAGAAAAAATGCTTCAGTACAAACACTGATCCGTTTTGTTATTGGTCCCAATAACCAAATTGTTCCTGATCTTAAAGCGAATTTACCAGGGCGTGGCGTTTGGATTTCTGCCCATCACGCTGTTATTGAGAAAGCAATCAAACAAAAAGCTTTTCATAGAAATTTTAAAACAGATGTTGAAGTTGCACCAAATCTTGTGCATGTTGTTGATACGCTTTTACTAAAAGCCGCTCTTTCAAGCCTTTCCATGGCGCGAAAAGCGGGAGCAATTGTTATGGGAGCAACAAAGGTTGACGCTGCTATCCGCTCTGGTAAAGTTATTCTTGTACTTCATGCTAAAGAAACAACAGAAGATGGGAAACGAAAAATTGCACAGGCCATCCATTCAATACAACAACAAACAAATCGGACTATAAAAACCATATCTTTATTTACAAGTGATGAAATGCGAGTGGCTTTTGGCTCTAATCCTGTAATGCACGCGGCCTTACTGGACACAAAAGCTGCTGGAGGATTTCTCAAAACAACATGTAAATTGATCAGCTATCGTGACGACAAGCATAGTAAGTCTAGTGAGATGACGGCACAAGCCGTGAAGGAAGTACAATGAGTGAAAATAACAACGACAAAACAACCGTCAAGAAGACACTAACTCTCAAGAGGTCTGTCTTGGAAACGAGTACGGTTAAACAAAATTTTAGTCATGGCCGTACGAAGGCTGTCGTTGTCGAAACCAAACGGCGTAAAATTACGCGACCTGATGAAAAATCTGAAACCCTACAGCCCATTACAAAGCCGCATGTGGCTTCTCAGCGCTCTAAACCACGTTTTGAGGAAAAAAAGCCTCAAGAATCTGTAGCCAAAAGCAATCTTTCATCGGCTGAAATGGAAGCAAGACTTCGCGCATTAGAAGAAGCACATATCCAAGAAAGAATAACGCGAGAACAAGCCGAAGAAGAAGCAAGGCGCGCTAAAGAGCGTGAAGAAATTTTACAGCAAGAAATTAAAGAAAAAGAAATACATCTCCAACAAGAAGAAGAAATATCGCCAGTACAGATTCCACCTGTTCCCCCTCTCATTGAACAGACAGATATTCCTATTGCACCTAAACATACAACCGTGGTTGAAAAACGCAAAATAGATGACAATAAAGAGGAAGAACGGCATAGTCGACGTGCTAATCCTGCTAAGTCAGACATACGTATACCCAAAGTTGTCAAAGGAGCTGATGAGCGGAGACGCGGAAAGCTAACTCTGAATAGTGCACTGGATGAAGAAGGAAGCGCACGTGGGCGCTCAATGGCTGCAATGCGGCGTAGACAGGAAAAGTTTAAGCGTGCACAAAATCAAGAACCAAGAGAAAAAATTTCTCGCGAAGTTGTTCTTCCTGAAACGATTACCATTCAAGAGCTCGCACAACGTATGACTGAGCGTTCTGTTGATGTGATTAAATTCTTGATGAAACAAGGACAAATGATGAAACCGGGCGATGTTATTGATGCAGATGTTGCCGAACTCATCGCTGTTGAATTTGGCCATACTGTTAAACGTGTTTTAGAATCTGACGTAGAAGAAGGTATCTTTAATATAACAGATAATCCTCAAAACATGCAGCAACGCCCCCCTGTTGTAACCATTATGGGCCATGTTGACCACGGAAAAACTTCTCTTTTGGATGCTATTCGTAAAGCAAATGTTGTTTCTGGCGAAGCAGGAGGTATTACGCAGCATATTGGTGCCTATCAAGTAGAACAAAACGGTCAAAAAATTACCTTTATTGATACACCAGGGCATGCTGCATTTACGGCTATGCGTGCACGCGGAGCGCGTGTTACTGATATTGCTGTTCTCGTTGTAGCCGCTGATGATAGTGTTATGCCTCAAACGATTGAATCAATCAATCATGCGAAAGCTGCTGGTGTCCCTATCATTGTTGCTATCAACAAAATTGATAAACCAGCTGCGAATGCACAAAAAGTGCGTACAGAACTTCTACAACATGAAGTGTTTGTTGAAACTATGGGTGGAGAAACTTTGGACGTTGAAGTTTCTGCTAAAACTGGTCAAAATCTTGATAAACTTCTCGAAGCTATCCTTCTTCAGGCTGAAATGCTTGATCTGAAAGCAGATCCTCAACGAACTGCAGAGGGCGTTATCATTGAAGCCAAATTGGATCGCGGACGTGGGTCTGTTGCAACAGTTCTTGTTCAAAAAGGTACATTACACCCTTCTGATATTATCGTTGCCGGAAATGAATGGGGTCGTGTGCGTGCTTTGATTGACGACCATGGCCGCCATGTCAAAGAAGCTGTTCCCTCTACACCAATTGAAATTTTAGGCATGCAAGGAACACCACAAGCCGGAGACCGTTTTGCTGTTGTCACACATGAAGCAAAAGCACGTGAAATTTCTGAATATCGTCAACGATTAGCACGTGATAAAGCTGTTGCGCGGCAAACTGGTTCACGTGGTTCTCTTGAACAGATGATGACAAAATTGCAAACGACTGGTGTTAAGGAATTTTCTCTTATTATAAAAGGGGATGTGCAAGGATCAATTGAAGCAATCGCTTCAGCATTGGAAAAACTCGGAAATGACGAAGTTCGTGCGCGTATTGTACATTCTGGTGCTGGAGGAATTACCGAAAGTGATATTTCTCTTGCGGAAGCTTCTAACTCTGCTGTAATTGGCTTTAATGTTCGAGCCAATAAGCAAGCACGTGATTTTGCTAAAACACAAGGAATTGAAATTCGTTATTATAACATCATTTACGATCTTGTTGATGATATCAAGGCTGCTATGTCTGGATTACTCTCACCAGAACAGCGTGAAACATTCCTTGGTAATGCTGAAATTCTAGAAGTCTTTAACATTACAAAAATTGGAAAAGTTGCAGGCTGTCGCGTTACAGAAGGTAAAATAGAACGAGGAGCCGGTGTTCGCCTTATCCGCGATAATATCGTTATTCACGAAGGAAAGCTGAAAACACTCAAACGCTTTAAGGATGAAGTCAATGAAGTGCAAAGTGGTCAAGAATGTGGAATAGCCTTTGAAAATTATGAAGACATGCGTGCAGGAGACATCATTGAGACCTTCCGTATCGAACATATTAATCGCACATTATAAAATAATCCAATAACTTTACTCTGTTGTGAAATGAGAAAAGTTATTAGGTTTTATACGCAATATCTCTTTTTCCTTATCTAAATGGTCAAAAAAGAGATCTTGTAGCAAGGATAAAACTTTGATGAAAAATGCAGGGCCATCACAACGGCAACTTAGAGTAGCAGAGCAAGTACGTCATGCAATAGCGCATATATTACAGCGTGATATTTTGCTTGATGATATCTTAAAAGATATTGTTATTTCTGTCTCTGAAGTACGCATGTCACCAGATTTAAAAATTGCTACTTGCTTTGTATCACCTCTCAGCACTCTTAAAAATGCTTCTCATACCGATGTTGTTGATACCCTCAATAAACGTAGTCGTTTTCTCCGTGGAGAAATCAGTCATGCGTTGCGACAAATGAAATATATGCCAGAACTGCGTTTCCGACTTGATAATAGTTTTGATAATTTTTCAAAAATTGATGCCCTCCTTCGCTCGCCTGAGGTTGCACGCGATCTTCACCATAGTGATACAGATGAGGATTAAAGATATGGCGCGGCAACATAAGAAAAAAGGGCGTCCTGTTTCTGGCTGGGTCATATTTGATAAACCAAAAGGAATGAAATCAACAGAAGCTGTTTCACAAATCAAATGGCTCTTCCATGCTCAAAAGGCAGGACATGCGGGTACACTTGATCCTCTTGCTTCTGGTCTCCTTCCCATTGCATTGGGCGAAGCAACCAAAACCGTCCCTTACGTGATGCAAGGCAAAAAAACTTACCGTTTTCATATTGCTTGGGGGCAAGAGCGCTCAACAGATGATCTAGAAGGAGAAATAACCAAAACATCTCTCAAACGTCCAACTCGAGAAGAAATACTTGCTCTTCTTCCTCAATATACAGGTATTATTTTGCAAACACCTCCACAGTTTTCAGCAATCAAAATTGCCGGAAATCGTGCCTATGATTTAGCGCGTGAAGGGGAAGTTGTTGAAATTCCGCCCCGTGAAGTGGAAATAGAAACTTTCAAGTTATTAGAAATGCCTACCAAAGAGCATTCTGCCTTTGAAATAACCTGCGGAAAAGGAACTTATGTGCGCTCTTTAGCACGCGATATGGGACGTGATCTCGGTTGCTATGGGCATATTGCTGATTTAAGACGTATTGCCGTCGCACCTTTTGATGAAGAAGATCTCATTACATGGGAGGAACTAAAAGCAGCCATTCCGCCAAATAAAAACACTACAGAGGAAAATAATCGTTCTTTTGAAAAAAAATTCACAACACTTGATGGGCTCTTAATTGAAACGAGCGCTGCATTGGATTGCCTCTTTCATTATACCCTTAATGAAACCCAAGCACAAAGAGTTATGAAGGGGCATTCTATACCCTTGTGTCATCACAAAGTACCTCTTGATGAAGATGAAATTTGTGTCCTCTATAAGGAACAACTTCTTGCTATCGGCACCCTCGACAAAGGTCTATTTAAAGCAAAGCGGATTTTTACAATTTAATCGATTCTTTCCCCCTTTTGCGGAAAAATCATTTTTCTCTCTCAAATAAAGAAAATGTTTTGCTTTTCATTGTCTCCATTTTTCTTATTCACATCAAAAATTAAGTTAACGATACAAGCCAACACCATCATACACTTTGTCCCCCCTAATGTCACAACAGTCCTTGCATTTAAAAAGATTCATAAGCGGCATGTTATATCCCTTTTTCAATCTCTTTTTACTTACACATTAACCTCCGTTTGTAATGAATCAGCGAATGATTTGGATGGATTCAACCTAAACACATTTAAAATGAAATAATCCTAAGATATCTAGACTTTTACATTCAATATAAAAAACAGTTATTTATTCTTATAATCAATGTGTTGGAATCATATGCATTGCATCCAACCTTAAAAACTCAAGAATCTATATCATGTTAAATCACTCATTTGATCATTACAGTACACACCTCCATAATCTCTTTTTGGCGAAAAGAATTGTTTCGAATAGAAAAACTCAAACCTTAGGATTTAAACACATTGTAAGGATAATCCCTTCCAACTATCTATCCAATAAAAATTGATCGTTGACCACCTAAAAATGACATCATTATGCTTATAATCGATTATTCTAATCATCACGAAAGCACGCAAAGGTTTTGTAAAAATATCTGTAAAGAATAAGAAATTGTCAAGCTAGGGACTCGCTTATCGTTGTTTTTTGTATCGAATAAAAAGCTGGTATATCTCTTCATTCCATGGTTGGTATATTTTTTATTTCATGACTTTATTTATCTGATAATACTATATTTCTTCTCTTGCTTATAAAGCAATATTCAACCCTAATACTGTAACATTTTTGAAAGAAAGATTAAAATGGTTGGTATTTTGTAAACAGTTTCAACCTTCTATTCCAGATATGAGTAAAGATATATCTGGTTGAGTAATATTTAAAAGGATAAAATAGCTTCATTTTGAAAAAATATGCAAGCAAAAACAAGCTATTTTTCATCTTACTATTATCCCTTTCATTCGACTCTAATTTTTAAATAATAGGGATTACGCTTTGTCTTACGTTTTTATTTTTCTCGCTCTTTTAATATGATTATTTCTCACTCAAAATAGGACGCCTAAAATAAAAATTGTTGTGCTGCTTATTCACATACTTTTTTAAGAAACATTTCTCAATGCATTCGAACCTATTTCACAACAACGCTCGTAAAATATATAAAATTCATTGCGCATGGCCCCATCTTTACGCTTAATAAAAATATAAGCCGGTATCATCATTCTATTTTCTAATTTAAAGTGTCGTAATAAACCTTGGTACTCGAAATAGTTTATTAGAAATCCTCCTTTTTCTATCATACCCACTGTTACTTGTGACGTACAAGAAAATGGTTTTGATTGATGCAATATAAAGTGAGATAAACAGATTTGAAATGAGAAAAACTTAAATTTTTCAAGACTATTATTTACCATAAAAAATGATAATTAGTCATTTATAAGTCAATATATTAACTATTGTAATACCCGTTTTTTTGTTGTTGCACTTATGCAAAAAAATTGATCAAAATAATATTAACATAATTTAATATTTTACAAAAAAACTGTTTTAACCCTAAGGGAGATGATCAGAGGAAACTTTTAAAAGCATCTCATTGGCTTGAGGTATTGTTTGGCGTTCAATCATACGGTGCACTCTTATACCGTTAGGAGCACAATTTAAATGACGCAGACGCTTATTGACTTCTGCATCCGCTTTTGTGCGACGATGATTATGGCGTAAATAATCTACCCATGTTGGCATATGATAAGCCTCTGTCCAATATTCAGGTCTTTCAAGATCTCGTAAAAGAACCCACTGACGCGCACCATCACGTAACCGAATATGGCGTCGACGCGTCATCACTTTAAGAAACTCTTCGAGATCATTTTCATGAATTTGATAATCAATCATTATCATGATCGGGCCACTTCTTGCTTTGAGGTCGAGTAATAATTCCGGCTCTCTAAAATGATCAAGAGGATTTAAATCTATCTGAGGAATTTCTTGAATTCTAAACTTTACCCCCGCAAGAGCACCTAAAATCAAGAATAGAGAACAAATGCTCAAAGCAATTGTTGGAGAATAACCATCAGCCAAAACTCCCCAGATTGCACTTCCAATAGCCATCCCCCCATAAGATGCCGTTTGATAAAGTGCTAAAGAACGAGCTACAACCCAGCGTGGTGTGGAGAGTTGTACAGATGTATTAAACAACGATAATGCCAAAACCCAACATAAACCTGCAGGAAATAAAGCGATATGGCTTATAATCAGTGAACGGCTTATTCCCAATAAAAAGCAAGAAAAGGCAAAACCAATAAATGCACTTGCAATAATTGTTTCTGAACGAAAATGATGCCGTACAAATTCATTAATAATACCTGCTGTCATGGCTCCTAACCCAAAACAACCCAGCAACGTACCATAAAGAAGGGCATTTCCTCCGAGAACTTTATGCGCAACAATTGGCAAAAGTGCTAAAATAGAAATTGCTCCTATACCAAAAAGGAACGCTCGAACCATAATACTTAAGAGATTAGGTGACATCGCAACATAACGCAAACCATCTGAGACAGCTCCTAACAGCCTTTCTCGTGGCAATGAGTTGTTTTCATAATTCGACTTCCAGAAAAACAACGCACCAATAAGAGGAATATAGCTTATAGCATTAAACAAAAAAGCAGCAGATGCCCCCAAAGTTGCAATGATGGCACCACCAATCGCAGGACCAACACTCCGCATCAAATTAAAGCCGACACTATTCAAACTAACAGCAGCAGGAATATTTTCCCTGCTCACAATATCTCCTATCGTTGCTTGCCAAGAAGGATTATAAAAAGCTGTACCACATCCAATCAAAAACGTAAAACATAACAAAAGCCAAGGTGTTAGAAATCCCATATAGGCTAAAATAGATAAACTCATGGATATGACCATCATCATAATCTGCGCACACAACATAATTTGACGCCGATTAAAATTATCAGCTAAGGCCCCTGCCATCAAAGAAAACATAACAAGTGGTAATGTTGTGGCACTTTGAACTAGCCCAACCATGGAATGCGAAGAACTAATCAAGGCCATTAACCACCCTGCTCCAACAGCCTGTATCAGCCCCCCTAAATTAGAAATAAGAGTAGATGACCATAAATTTCGAAATACCGAATTACGAAAAAGTTTTAATGTTGAAATGCTCTGCATCTTTTTCCTCCAAATCGGTATTTATCACTTTTGTTACCACATACACGCTCATAATCTTTGTATCAAAAGGATGCATAATTCTTTAAAAAACTTCTCATAAAACTCTATTTAAATCAATATTTCAAAACAAAAGCTTTTATTTAAAGAAAGACTTCAAAATGCTGTTAAGGACTAGTATTTTAACCTTCTTTCCTATATAAGAACGAAAATAGGTAAGAGTCTTCGACTTTTCCTGTTTTCTCACAGACCCTTGCTGAACGACATCTCGGCTATGGGTGGCCTTATGTTTCTTCGTTTTTGGAAAGGATAATACGATGTCGATTACAGCTGAACGTAAACAAGCTCTTGTCGCAGAATACGCAAATAAAGTTGGTGATACAGGATCACCAGAAGTACAAATTGCTGTACTTTCTGAACGTATTTCTAATTTAACAAACCACTTTAAATCTCACAAAAAAGATAATCATTCTCGTCGTGGTCTTTTGAAGATGGTATCTCAACGTCGGCGTCTTCTTGATTATCTTAAAGGAGTTGACCAAAATCGTTATCAGACACTTATAAAGAAGTTAGGTTTGCGTCGCTAAAAGAAAAATGGAAGTGGTATTTAAAAAACATCCATTTTTTCAACGTGTTGCTTTTAATTAAAAATTTTAAAAACTGATAAGTTATTATGGGATAGAACTGCTCATCGTTTCGCATTTAAGCAGTTTACTTCTTTTTTCTTGCAACAAAGATAAAAAGTATGTTGTCCATCCCAGATCTTGGAAGTATGCTACGCGAAACCAGAATGTGAGCAATCAAAGATTTAAACACTGGTCATTAAGGATAAAAAATGTTTAAAACGCACAAGATAGAAATTGAATGGGCCGGGCGTCCGCTCACCCTTGAAACAGGGAAAATAGCGCGTCAAGCTGATGGTGCAGTGATTGCCACCTATGGAGAAACGATTGTCTTAGCTACCGTTGTATCAGCCAAAATCCCAAAACCAGACCAGGACTTTTTTCCACTCACCGTTAATTATCAAGAAAAATCCTATGCTGTTGGTCGAATACCTGGGGGCTATTTAAAACGTGAAAGTCGACCAAGTGAAAATGAAACTTTGGTTTCACGTTTGATTGATCGCCCAATTCGTCCCCTTTTCGTTGAGGGATATAAAAATGATACACAAGTTATTGTTTCCGTTATACAGCATGATCTCGAAAACAATCCCGATATCCTTGCAATGATTGCATCTTCTGCCGCATTGACCCTGTCAGGTGTTCCTTTCATGGGGCCTATAGCCGGTGCCCGCGTTGGCTATTGTAATGGACAATATGTTCTTAATCCTCATATCGATGAAATGCCTGAATCAAAACTTGATCTTGTTGTTGCTGGAACAGAAAGTGCTGTTTTGATGGTTGAATCAGAAGCACAAGAATTACCGGAAGATATCATGTTGGGAGCTGTGATGTTTGGTCACAAAGGCCTTCAACCTGTCCTTGATGCTATTATAAAGCTTGCTGAAGTTGCTGCAAAAGATCCTCGTGATTTTGTTCCTGAAGATCTTTCTGAACTTGAAAAAGCGGTGCAGAAAATGGCAGAACAGGATATACGAAAGGCTTACACAATTACTGATAAGCAAGAACGTTATGCTGCAATTGATGCACTAAAAACAGAAATCCTCAATAAATTTATGCCAGAAACAGAAAAAGACTGTCAATTTAGTGCAGATCAAATTGCAACCGTATTTAAACAGTTGCAAGCAAAAATTGTTCGTGGAAACATTCTTGATACCCAAAAGCGTATTGATGGACGCAATCTTTCTACCGTGCGCCCTATCCAATCAGAAGTAAGTATTTTACCCCGCACACATGGATCCGCACTCTTTACCCGCGGAGAAACACAAGCTATTGTCGTTGCAACATTGGGAACTGGTGAAGATGAACAATATGTTGATTCTTTAACGGGTATGTATAAGGAAACATTCCTCCTCCATTATAATTTTCCACCATTTTCCGTGGGTGAAACAGGACGCCTTGGTTCTCCTGGTCGTCGTGAAATTGGACATGGCAAATTGGCATGGAGAGCAATTCACCCCATGTTGCCAAATAAAGAATCTTTTCCTTATACCATTCGTGCTGTCTCAGAAATTACTGAATCCAATGGATCTTCTTCTATGGCAACAGTTTGTGGAACGTCACTTGCTCTCATGGATGCTGGTGTTCCTCTAGCACGCCCTGTTGCTGGTATTGCTATGGGCTTGATTAAAGAAGGAGAACGCTTTGCTGTTCTTTCTGATATTTTAGGAGATGAAGATCATCTTGGAGATATGGATTTTAAAGTCGCAGGAACAGAAAATGGTATTACTGCCTTGCAAATGGATATCAAAATTGATGGTATTACCGAAGAGATTATGAAAATTGCGCTTGAACAAGCCAAAGGTGGCCGAATCCATATCCTTAATGAGATGGCGAAAGCTTTAACCAGTGCACGTGCTGAGCTGAGTGAATTTTCTCCGAGAATCGAAGTTATGAATATTTCTGTCGATAAAATCCGTGATGTTATCGGCTCTGGTGGTAAAGTTATTCGGGAAATCGTGGAACAAACAGGAGCAAAAATTAATATTGAAGATGATGGTACCATTAAAATTGCTTCTGCTGATGCTAAAACCATTGAAGCGGCAAAACGCTGGATCCATTCTATTGTTGATGAACCTGAAGTTGGTGCTATCTACCAAGGAACAGTTGTAAAAACTGCAGAATTTGGTGCATTTATAAACTTCTTTGGTTCTCGTGATGGACTCGTTCATATCTCTCAACTTGCATCAGAACGCGTCGCCAAAACAACCGATATTATTAAGGAAGGCGACAAAGTTTGGGTTAAGTTAATGGGCTTTGATGAGCGTGGAAAAGTTCGGTTATCAATGAAGGTCGTTGATCAAACAACCGGAAAGGAAATCACCGGTGATAAAGCGATGAATGAAGAAAAGTGCGTGGATGAAAAAAAACAACCTGAAAATAAGCGCCGCCGTAAGAAAAAAGAAGAGTAAGCCTTTCTTCTTATCAATCATGAAATGCCATCCCAATATTGGAATGGCATTTTTCTTTGAAAGAGCCCTATGTGTTATTATTTTTGCCTTTTGAAAATCATGAACTCCCGTATCCAGATCCAAGCCAATGTTGGCTGAGTTTCGGTTTAACAGAAGTTCCGGCTCAAAAATGGGCGCAAAATTTAAAAATTATTACGCCTTGGCGACCAGATTTTTTAAAATTTGTCGATACTCAATTTCACTGCTCTCCTCAAATAGATAAAACTTTCAACTATGATGGTGCATTTTTACATTTGAGCAAATATCGTGGTTTTAATCAAAATTGTTTTCTTGATTTATTAGAATGCGTTAAACCCAATGGATGGGTTGTGATCAGTGGGAATAAAACTGCTGGTGCTGCTTCAATGATGAAATGGGTCAAAAATATTGTCCCCATCACCAATAAACTGTCTAAAAATCATGGTCTGGTATTTTGGCTGCAAGTTCCTCCACAAATAGAGAAACAGAATATTGTACAATTGCGCTCACCACCGCTTACTTTTGGTAAATTTCAAACTACTTCTGGTATGTTCTCACACGGTCGTATTGATCCAGGATCTGCTGCGCTTGCTTCTTATATGCTCAAAGTTATTTCTGGAAAAACAGCTGATTTTGGTGCTGGATGGGGTTATCTTTCTCACGTTGCGCTTGAAAGAAGTGAAAAACTCACTGCTCTCGACCTTTATGAAGCAGACTACAATGCTTTGAGAGCAGCAAAACAGCACCTTAAATCCATAACAACTCCTTTTCCAATTCATTTTTATTGGCATGACCTTGTACATGAACCTATCACAAATCTATATGACACAATCATTTCAAATCCACCGTTTCACACACAACAAACAACAGATGTTTCATTAGGAAAAAATTTTATTATAAATGCTGCAAAGTGCTTAAAGCCAAGCGGCAGTCTGCTTTTTGTTGCAAACCGCCACCTGCCTTATGAAACATTATTAAAAAATATTTTCCGCACAGTGTTGATACACGAACAACCCCATGGTTTCAAAATTATCGAAGCACGCAGATAAACAGAACAAGCAATAACTTTCAAAGAATAAAACGTGAAAGATCGATATCAGCAGCAAGCTCGCCAATAGATTTTCTCACGTAAGCAGCATCAATTGTAAATGTTGTTCCAGCTTTATCAGGCGCGGTGAAAGAAATTTCATCCAAAACGCGCTCCATCACTGTTTGCAAACGACGTGCCCCTATATTTTCAATCCTTGCGTTTAAATCTACAGCAATATCTGCTAAAGCATCAATTGCATCATCTGTAATTTCCAAATGAACCTCTTCCGTTGCCATAAGAGCGATATATTGTTTAATCAAACTAGCTTCTGGTTCCGTTAGAATGCGTCGTAAATCTTCCCTTGTTAAAGGGTTGAGCTCCACACGGATGGGCAAACGTCCTTGAAGTTCCGGTAATAAATCAGATGGCTTGGAAACATGAAATGCACCTGAGGCAATAAAAAGAATATGATCGGTTTTTATTTGCCCATATTTTGTAGAAATTGTTGTTCCTTCAACCAAAGGCAAAAGATCCCGTTGAACGCCCTCACGCGAAACCGCAACACTTGCTCCACCATCCCTGGTTGCAATTTTATCAATCTCGTCGATAAAAACAATACCGTCATTTTCAGCAACACGAAGCGCCTCTTGAATAATTTGCTCCTGATCAAGGAGTTTTTCAGATTCATCATCAATGAGCGGCTTAAAAGCATCTCTTACTGTTGTCTTACGGACTTTTGTACGACTGCCCATTTTTCCCAAAATATCTGATAAATTCATAATACCCATTTGCGCCCCAGGCATACCAGGAATATCAAAGGTTGAAGCACTACTGCTATTATTATCGGCGACTTCAATTTCAATCTCTTTTTCATCCAATTCACCTTCACGCAATTTTTTACGAAAACTATCACGAGTAGTAGGACTTGCTGTTTTACCAACAAGGGCGTCTAAAACACGCTCTTCAGCATTCACGTGGGCCTTTTCTTTTATTTCATCCCGTTTCTTTTCACGCACAAGAGAAATGGCAATTTCAACAAGATCTCGAATAATTTGCTCAACATCACGTCCCACATAACCAACTTCAGTAAATTTAGTCGCTTCTACTTTAACGAAGGGTGCTCCAGAAAGTTTTGCTAATCGACGTGCAATACCAGTTTTACCAACACCTGTTGGCCCTATCATTAAAATATTTTTTGGCATAACTTCTTCACGCATCGGCTCATCAAGCTGTTGCCTACGCCACCGATTGCGCAGTGCAATAGCTACAGAGCGTTTGGCATCATTTTGGCCAATAATAAAACGATCAAGTTCAGAAACAGTCTCACGAGGGGAAAATACAACACACATTTAAATAGCTTTCTCTAAAGAAGATAATTCTGCATCCAATGTTTCAATCGTAAAATGATCATTGGTGTAAACACAAATTTTAGCGGCAATAGCCATAGCTTTACGAGCAATAGTTTCTGCATCCAAATCCAAATCCATGAGTGCACGCGCTGCCGAAAGCGCAAAATTTCCTCCAGAGCCAATTGCCATAACCCCATCTTCTGGTTCTAAAACATCACCAAGCCCTGTTAGAGCCAAAGTTACTTTCTTATCAGCCACGAGCATCATTGCTTCGAGACGACGCAAATAGCGATCTGTTCTCCAATCTTTTGCAAGTTCTACACAGGCACGCATAAGCTGATCAGGATATTGTTCAAGCTTTGTTTCCAATCTCTCCAGTAATGTAAAAGCATCTGCCGTAGCACCTGCAAAACCAGCAATAACCACTCCGTTCTTTCCAAGACGACGCACTTTACGTGCATTGCCTTTCATAATTGTCTGTCCAAGAGAAACCTGACCATCACCGGCCATCACGACTTTTCCACCTTTTCGTACCGTAATAATTGTTGTACCATACATTATGTCTGGCTTATGTTCTGTCATAAGGAAACTCCTTAATATTAACTTTACTTTTTAATATTGATTTCTTTTCATACAATGTAAAACTCAATTACTATTGTCCTATTTAAGAACATATACAGCAAAACACAATGATTCAGCATAACTCAATTTGTTGAAAATGGAAAAATGATATCATTGTTGTCAATGCAAATTACTGCTAAATAGCTTTATATAAACAGTTTGTGCTTTTTAGAGGAAAATTATGAAAAAAATAGCCATAGGGACCTTAGGTGGAACAATTGCAATGACGGCTGATAGTTTTGGTCACATGCAACCGACTTTAACTTCAGATAACCTCATAAAAAGTGTTCCTGCTTTAAATAACGTTGCTGATATTCATGCACAAACATTAATGCAAATACCAAGTGGATCTTTATCGTTTCAAATGCTTTTTGAAATAATTAAGTGGGCAAAACAACAAATAAACGCTGGTGCAGAAGGTATTGTTTTAACACAAGGGACTGATACTCTGGAAGAAACAGCTTTTTTTCTTTCTCTTTATTGGAAAGAAGCTGAACCTCTCATCATAACCGGTGCTATGCGCATGCCTCATGAAGCAGGAGCCGATGGCCCAGCTAATATTTTAGCAGCCACTCATGTTGCGGCAGCCCCACAAAGTCGTAACAGAGGCGTTCTCGTTGTCATCAATGATACAATTCATTCACCTTATTGGCTCTATAAAAGCCATACCGTCAAAGTCGAAACATTTCAATCAGGTCTTGCAGGTGTTTTAGGAACTATTTTAGAGGAAAAACTTATTTATTTCAATGATCGAAAATTTTTCCCAAAAACGTTTGATTTTCCCCAAAACCATGATCATCAAATTGCACTCCTCTATTCCTCTTTATCTTCTGATGCACAATTAATGAAACTCTGCCTCGAAAGTGGGTATTATGCTGGGCTTGTTATTGCAGGTTTTGGTGCAGGACACTGTAGTTTTCAAGAAGCAGACCTCGTACAACAATATGCACAAAAAATACCAATCATTATTGCTAGTCGTTGTTGTAATGGCTCCACAACTCGTATAACTTATGGCTATAAAGGCTCAGAAATCGATATGATTGCTTCTGGTGCGCTCATGTCTGGTTATTTATCAGCCGTAAAAGCGCGTCTACTTTTATGGGCTTTTTTGGCGCAAGGGTATTCATTGGAACAAATCCGTGTAGATTGGAATGACTGGACGATAAGCTAACAAAAAATGACCTATTATCTTGAAGAAGAGAGCATGAAAAACAAAATTTACTTGAATACAAAGCCGTTCACATGTCCGTTCTTAATCGATTGCTGCGGCAAAAAAATTCTCGACCAATACAAATGATTGATACGACTATACAAAAAATTAATCAGAAAGATAATCTGGTCAAATCCGTTTCTGACCGATATTCACCCTACCGTGTCTTTACTGCACAACAATGGTCAGAGTTTCGTGCAGATACACCTCTTACTTTGACTTTTGATGAAATTAAGCGTTTACGCTCTATGGATGATCCTATCGATCTTGAGGAAGTTCAACGCATTTATCTTTCTTTATCGCGTTTGTTATCATGCCATGTTGAAGCCGTACAGGAACTTTTTCACAAACGTCAGAAGTTTCTCCATCAAGAAGAGATGAGGAAAACGCCTTTTATTATTGGAATTGCTGGTTCTGTAGCAGTAGGAAAATCAACCACTGCTCGCATTCTTCAAGAACTATTGAAACGTTGGACATCTAGTCTTAAAGTTGATCTGATCACAACGGATGGTTTTCTCTATCCTAACGCAATCTTACAGCAAAAAAATCGTATGAATCGTAAAGGATTTCCTGATTCTTATGACATTAAAAAATTGCTATGCTTTCTTTCTGCTATAAAAGCAGGTGTCGGAAATATTCGTGCTCCGCTTTACTCACATATGACCTATGATGTTCTAGAAAACCAGACAATTGCCATTGACCATCCTGATATTTTAATTGTTGAAGGTATTAATGTATTACAGGTCAGTGATCTTCCTAAAGATGGGAAAGCCATTCCTTTCGTATCTGATTTTTTTGATTTTTCAATTTATGTCGATGCTGAAACAGAAGTCATTCGTCACTGGTATTTGGAACGTTTTAAACGTTTGCGTAAAACAGCTTTCCAAAATCCTGAATCCTATTTTCATCGTTATGCCCACCTCAATGAAAAAGAAGCCTCAAAAATTGCTGAGGATCTTTGGCAAACGATTAATTTAAAAAATTTACAAGAAAATATATTGCCAACACGACCAAGGTCCAATCTCATTCTACGAAAGGGAAAAAATCATTTGGTCGAATATGTCGCACTTAGACGACTATAAGGATCTCATAACTATGCACCACCACCCCATTCATTTTACCTCAACGCGTATCGATAACAGTTGCCCTATCATCTTGGTAAACCAAAGAACTCTTGCCAACTTATCACTTGATGCGTCAACAACAGCATGGATAAAAGTTAATGACTTTACTGGTAAAGCAGGACAAATACTCTTTATTCCTCACGAAACGGGGCATTTAAAAAAAGTTTTATTTGGAATTGGCAATGGTAACGATCCTTTTATCACAGGAGTTCTTGCTCAAAAACTTCCTGCTGGTCAATGGCATTTAGAAGGTACAACCTCTGATGAAATAAATACCTATCTTGGATTGGCATTCGGCAGTTATCAATTTAATCGCTATCGTCAAAATTCTTCTTTCAAATCTTTATCTATCCATGTCAATGAGGCAATTGATCTTAATGAACTCCAACGAATTTATGAAGCTGTCTTCTTTGTCCGTGATCTCATTAATATTCCAGCCAATGATATGAACCCTGATACTCTCGAAAAAGAAGTACGACAACTAGGAAAAATTTATGGTGCTCATGTCCAAAGTATTTGTGGAGATGATCTCTTAACCCATAACTTTCCGATGATTCATGCCGTAGGACGAGCAGGCAGTACTCCACCACGACTGATTGAGTTACTCTGGGGCCAAGAACATCATCCTAAAATAACGTTGGTGGGCAAAGGCGTAACTTTTGATACTGGAGGACTCGATATTAAATCAGCCAATAACATGTTGCTTATGAAAAAAGATATGGGGGGTGGAGCAAACGTTTTGGGATTGGCTAAACTTATCATAGATGCAAAATTGCCTTTCCGTCTCCGTGTTTTGATTCCAGCCGTAGAAAATGCAATTTCTGCCAATGCTTACCGACCAGGTGATATTCTTAAAAGTCGTAAAGGCTTAAGTGTTGAAGTGGGCAATACAGATGCTGAAGGGCGACTTGTCCTTGCTGATGCACTCGCCTATGGTGATGAAGAAAGTCCACAATTCATGCTTTGCATGGCTACTTTAACAGGAGCAGCCCGTATAGCATTAGGACCAGATCTTCCGGCATTTTATTGTAATGATTCACTATGGGCACAACAAATTTCTGAATCTGCTCACGCTGTTTTTGATCCTCTTTGGCAAATGCCCCTTTGGAAACCTTATCAAGAGATGTTATCATCACCAATTGCTGACCTTAACAATGTAACTGGAAATAGCTTTGCTGGCTCTATAATCGCTGCTTTATTTCTTAATTCTTTTGTTGAAAAAACTGAACATTTTGCGCATTTTGACCTTTATGGATGGGTTCCAAAAGAAAAACCAGGATACCCTATTGGTGGATCAGCACAAACTATCCGTGCCCTTTATAATATTTTTAAAAATGAGTTTTGACACAAATATCCACAAAAATGGACAATTTTGCAGCTTAAAGAATAATTGGTCTTACACTGTGTTCTTGGTTTTATTGGAAGATAAAAATCTTACCAAGACAGTTTTCGTGAGTCTTCTTAAAGGTGAGATGCCCAAAAATGGAAAGCAAAAAAATGATCTCTAAAGACCCAAGGCTTTATGCATTCAGAGATGATCTAGCAGATCAACGTCTTGAAACAGAAATTACAGCTCAGCGCTTTGTTCAAGGTAAAAAAAGACGTGTTAATACCGCGGTCGCCGGACTTTTTAAAGAAAATAGTAAAAACAGTGAAAGACAAACAGAATGCTTATTCGGAGAAGAGCTTCTCATTTTTGAACAAGGGGAAACGATGTCGTGGGGGCAATCACTCAAGGATGGTTATGTCGGTTATATTGATACAAAAGTTCTTTGTTCATCAACCATAAAACAAACGCATGTGGTTTCAGTACCACGCACATTTAAATATTTACACGCTGACTTACGTGGACCGATAAGCTCCCCTTTATCTATGGGAAGCAAAGTCAGTGTTGTTGATGAAATTGAAGTCTGTGATACAACGTATTCTATTCTTGAAAATGGAACAGCTATCATTACGAGCCATCTCAGCCCCATTGGACGTGTATACGAAGATTATGTTACTGTTGCAGAAACCTTTATTCATACACCTTATCTTTGGGGTGGTGTCAGCGGTTTTGGAATTGATTGTTCGGGACTCATTCAGCTCTCTATGATGATGACCGATCAAATAGTTTTACGAGACACCGATATGCAGCAAGAAACTATAGGTAAGCTTCTTACAGACACTGATAAACTTCAACGAGGCGATTTGGTTTTTTGGAAAGGTCATGTGGCTATTATGGTTGATCATGAAAATATTATTCACGCTAATGGTTTTTCTATGGACGTTATGATCGAGCCATTGGAAGAAGCAATTACGCGTATCGCTAAAAAAAATCAATATCCCATCGCAAAACGTCGCCCAATTCAAGAAATTTAATACATGCCTCCTATAAAAAATTAATTGAATGTTTTTTATTATACAATAGATTGATTTATAAGGATAATTATCCATTATTTACTCTGTGTCAAGCATTCTAAATATCGTAAAATTCTCTCATTTCAAATCGGTTTTTATGTTGAATCAATCAAAATCGCTTGCTTGTTCATCACAAGCAAAATTGATGTATAAGTAAAAATATCCCTTATGAAGGTTCTCAAATGCCAAGAGCTATCATAATAACATTGGGACCAACTTACTCCTTCGTAAGCGTAAAGATAGTATGCTCAATAGATTTTACATTATTTCCATATTTCCATGGGAGCTTTAACGTTATACCATTCACTAGTGCGGCACGAAACGGGTTTTGGAGCATTGCGAAATGCCTCTTTTAAACAAGCTCGTGAATACGCAGCACAATGCCGCTCTACATTACGTAAAGAACGCGCTCCTCTTAATCAAAAGCAACATTTTTGATCTTTTCTTAAAATCCATATTCATTTAGAAATCTTTATCAATATTCGCCTATCTTTAAATACTGAGAAAACTAATCGACCGTCTTACTGAAGAACTTTCATTAAAATATCATATAGTCAATTATAAATCGTATTACATAACTTAAATAAGAGTTCTTAATATTATCATATTTCACTGTTTCAAATACCTTTATTACAAGTCAATAAAGAAATAAGCGTATTATAAAAAAATGAAAATAAAGATTACTACGCAGATTTATTATTTCTTTTCTATTCAGTTTTATGTTTTTTTAAATATACAAAAATAATATATTCCTTATTTATATACTTACCTAGGTAGCTTTTTCTCCATCTCTCATACCATAGATATGTATGATATATAGTTCTCTAAGAAGTCTTATTTTCATGTTTTCTTTTATATTTAATCATTCATTAACCGTATGTTTTATTTTTTTAAAATTATTTTTTAAATTACATACCACTCTTTTTATTCGTACGTTATTGAACATTTTTTTGATTGGGAAATCGTATAACATCAAGAAAAATAAAACTTATGATTACAAAACAATACGTTATTATATAATATATGTATTACATATGATAATTAGGATTTTGGTCATGTAAAACAATCTCTAATAATAAACACAAAGCGTTCTTTTTTAAAGCATTTTTTGAATTTTTTCTATTATTGATATCCTATGAAATAAATACTCCTAATATCTCTCAGTGCATCCAAGACAATCTCTCAATGATAATCGCGAAAAGTATAAATCCATTATCTACCACCATTTTTATGCTTATAAAGCGTGCAAAGGCATCATTATATACTTTGCTAATTCTCAATGTTGCGATAACCCTTGGCTAGTGGAGAGTGTTCTTTCAGCACGTATTTTATTTCTTTCTTAAATAATTTTAACATGCCCCGCCCCGCTTGGAACATGAAAAAGAATGATTTTGATTAATTTAAAATAAGACAGTTTTGAAATGAGAAAATTTTTTACGACTCTGGACTTCCCCATGCAACATAAAAAATTATATTATCATTATAACTCAATATATTGGTTTATATTTAAACAATATTCCCTGCTTATAACACATCAAAGAAGGTGATTTTTCAATACCTGAACCAATGGTTTATCAGCATCAGGCATAGGGTATTTATCAAGATCATTAATAAAAACCCATTCTAAATTTTGCCCTTCTCGTCCTTGTGCAACGCCCTCATAATGGTTACAAAGATACAATGGCATTAAGAGATGAAATGTTTTATAGCTATGACTTGCAAATGTTAAAGGGTGTAAATTATTTGGTTGAACATAAATACCAAGCTCTTCCTCTAGTTCACGAATCAATGATGCTTCCGGAGTTTCACCTTGCTCAACCTTGCCACCAGGAAACTCCCATAAACCAGCTAGTGATTTTCCTTCAGGACGCTTAGTTAGCAAAACACGATTATTCTGATCGAACAATGCGCATGCAACAACAAGAAGAATGGAACTTTTTATATACATATTACTCGCCAATAGGGATCATAAAGATAACTGTCTTTATCTATCATACCCCTCCTGCTCTTAAAAGAACTTACATCCTTCATTTTTTCTGAAAAATAATAAGCTGTTAAATATAAAATGCATCCATTAACTTCTATAATTGCTGTTGATCATAACGTACTCTTTTGTTAAATCGCAAGACCAAACTGTCGCTGTACCATTACCCAAACCGATATCAACACGAATTGTGATGTGCTTACCTTGCATATAAGTACCTATTGTCTCTTCACAATATTCAGGATCTCGTTCGCCATTGATCGCCACACGATGCTCACCAAACCAAATCATCAATAGATCACGATCGACTTCAACACCAGCCTTCCCAACGGCCATAACCACCCGTCCCCAATTCGCATCTTCACCGGCAATAGCCGTTTTTACAAGTGGTGAATTTGCAATTGACAAAGCAATCGTTTTTGCAGCATCGTTTGTTGTAGCACCAATTACATTAACCTCAATTAAATGACGAGCACCTTCACCATCACAAACAACTTGTAATGCGAGCTCGTGCAAAAGTGCACTCAAGTGCTTTGAGAACACTTCATAACGCGGATCTGTTTTACATCTAATGCAGGGAAAATGTTCTTTTCCTGTCGCAAACAACATAAGCGTATCTGAAGTTGAGGTATCACTATCAACAGTAATTGAATTAAAAGAACCCTCAACTGCCTCTGATAACATGGATTGGAGTGCATCCGAAGAAATAGTAGCATCACTAACTACAAATGACAGCATTGTCGCCATATCGGGTGCAATCATACCAGCACCCTTTGCAATTCCATTAATGGTAACACACTCTCCCCCACAGTCAAAAGTGCGCGTCGCAAGTTTTGGAAATGTGTCCGTTGTCATTATGGCTTTCGCAGCTTCCAACCAATTTCCCTCTTCTGCTGTCTCTGTCATACTTGGTAAAAGATTGACAATACCCGAGGCATCCATTGGCTCACCAATAACACCTGTGGAAGCTATAAAAACTTCATCTTCTCTAACCTTTAAAGCGTTCGCTGCTGCATATATTATTTCATTCGTTGTGTGCTTTCCTTTGCTTCCTGTAAAAGCATTTGCATTTCCAGAATTTACAACAACAGCTCTAGCAACCCCATGAGGAAGCGATGCGCGACAATGCTCTACAGGAGCAGATGGACATTTAGAACGTGTAAAAACGCCTGCCACACTCGCTGGCTCATCGAATATAATCAAAAGAAGATCTGTACGACCTTTATATTTAATCCCAGCTTCAACTGTTGATATCCGTACACCAGATAATGGAGAAAGCTCCTGGATCTTTTGAGGCGACAAAGGAGAGACTTTCAAAACCACAATATGCTTTCTATAAAAAAATGAAATGATTGCAGATCAATAACCTCTCATAGAAAACTGCTAGATTTTTTGAACAAAACCAACCTAGCAAATTATCTATTAAAGAGGCTATCTACTTATTTTCCTAGCTATTCCGTATCTTCTTCATCGGACGTCTCATCGGGAAGCAGCGTCCCATTTTGATGAAGCGATTCCATGATTTTTGTAACATTAGGATCAGGGTATTTCACATCTATCTTGCTACGTAAATCAACAATCAGTTCTTGATAGCGCTTTTTTATCAGCTGTGTACGCAACATTTCTTTAACATCATCAAATGCAGGAGGTTGTTTTACACGACGATCCTCTAATTTAATAATATGCCAACCAAAAGGACTTTCAACAGGTTGTTTAGTGTATTCGCCAACTTTTAAACCAAATGCGGCATCTTCAAAAGGCTTGACCATTTGACCATGGCTAAAATAACCAAGATCACCTCCAACAGCAGCGGAACCATCTGTTGAACTTTTCTTTGCAATCTCTTCAAAATTTTCACCTTTATTTAAATGCTTAATGATAGCTTCTGCTTCTTTTCTCGTTTTGACCAAAATATGACGTGCTTTAACCTCATCCTCTTTAGGTAAAGCAGCGACTTCCTGCTTATAAAGAGCTTCCAAATCAGTATCCGATATTTTGTCAACAATCGTCTGTTTAAAATAAAGCTGTTGAAGAACATTATCACGCATAACTGCCATACGTTTATCGTAAGCTTCTGTCTTATCAAGACCCTTGCTTCTTGCTTCTTTTGCAAGTGCTTGCATATCCAAATAAGCTTTTAGAACCATCATACGACGTTGTTCATCAGGAAAACGTGCTAAATTAGGATTTATTTCAAGTGCTAAATCATCCAATTGACCTGCTGTAATATTTTTCCCATCAATAACTGCCATAACATGAGAAGGAGAAATTGCTTTTTCAGAAGCTTTCTCCAAAGTTTTTAAATCATTCGATGGTGAATTCACACCTTCTTGGGCTTTCACCCCTAAACTTGTACTTGCCAATAAAGTTGATGCTAAAAACAGCGTGATAAAGTTGAATTTCATAAATATACTCCTTAAAAGTGAAGGCAGGTTCAAGATTCCAATTTTCTTTACCATAACACTTTATTCTTTAAATATAGAGAAATAAATTAGTAATTTCATTGTAAAAAATATAAAATCGTTCTTTTATCTCGGTTTCTACAACCCTATCTAATGCAAATGAAAAACATGATCATAGAGAAAAATGACATATTGTATCTTCAATTACTTTGTATTGTATCAGTTAAATAGCATACCTAAAGTTGACATAGCGCGCTTAGCCTCTTATCTCTGCGTTACAATTAAAATGGAAAATTGCACACCAGCAAGTATAATGATACCATCTGCATTTCATTATATCTCTAATGATATCAGAAAACTTAAAGAAAATGTAGAGAATGGGGAAAACGTATGAATTACCCAACAAAAGTGACAATAATTAAAAGAAAGGGCCAGTGATGGTCGGTTTAGGTGTTTTTGCACGTAAATTTTTTGGTTCAGCTCATGAGCGACGCCTCAAAGCACTCCGCCAAAAAGTTGCACAAATTAATGCTTTGGAAGAACAATTCGTAAAATTAAGTGATGAGCAGCTTTACCAAAAAACAGATGCCTTTCGTAAACGTCTTAGTGGAGGTGAAAGTATTGATTTGCTCTTACCAGAAGCTTTCGCAACTGTTCGTGAAGCAGCAAAACGTGTTTATGACATGCGTCCTTTTGACGTACAACTTATTGGTGGAATGGTCCTTCACGACTGCGGCATAGCTGAAATGCGTACTGGTGAAGGTAAAACATTAATGGCAACTCTACCAATTTATCTCAATGCATTGGAAGGTAAAGGCGTTCATGTTGTGACAGTAAACGATTATCTCGCCAGTCGTGATGCTGAAACAATGGGGAAAATTTTTAGTTTTCTAGGGCTTACAACAGGCGTGATTCTTCATGATCTTGATAGTGAAGCCCGCCGAGAGGCATATGCATGCGACATCACCTATGCCACAAATAATGAACTAGGTTTTGACTATTTGCGTGATAATATGGCCTTCGATCATAGTCAAATGGTCCAACGTGGACATCATTACGCAATTGTTGATGAAGTTGATTCGATTCTTATTGATGAAGCCCGTACCCCCCTTATTATTTCTGGTCCTCTAGAAGATCGTACTGACTTCTATAACCTTATTGATACATTTATTCCTGCCTTAACTCCAGAAGACTATGAAATAGACGAAAAACAAAAAACAACGACCTTTACCGAAGTTGGTACTGAAAAAATTGAAAAAATGCTCGAACAAGCTGGGCATCTTAAAGGTGAGAGTCTTTATGACATAGAAAATGTCGCTATCGTTCATCATGTCAATAATGCTCTAAAAGCTCACAAACTGTTTGCTCGCGATAAAGATTATATTGTTCGCAATGATGAGATCGTTATTATTGACGAATTTACAGGGCGAATGATGCCTGGGCGGCGTTATTCTGAAGGACTTCATCAAGCTTTAGAAGCTAAAGAGCATGTTGCTATTCAACCAGAAAACCAGACACTTGCTTCCATCACTTTCCAAAATTACTTCCGTATGTATAGAAAATTATCTGGCATGACTGGAACTGCAACAACAGAAGCCGAAGAATTCAGAAATATTTATGGTCTTGACGTTGTCGAAGTTCCTACAAATTTGCCAATACAACGTATTGATGAAGATGATGAGATTTATCGAACAGCAGAAGAGAAATATCGGGCAATTGTGCGTGATATCCGTCAAGCACACGAAAAAGAACAGCCTATTCTTGTTGGAACAACCTCTATTGAAAAATCAGAACAATTGGCAGAACGTTTGCGAAAAGAAGGCATTACCGATTTTAGAGTCTTAAATGCTCGCTATCACGAACAAGAAGCATATATCATTGCGCAAGCAGGAGTTCCTAGAGCTCTCACCATTGCAACCAACATGGCAGGACGCGGTACGGATATACAACTTGGTGGTAATGTTGAAATGCGCATTCGACAAGAGTTACAGGATATCCCCGAAGGTCCAGAGCGGACAGCTAAAATTGAAGAAATAAAAAAAGATGTCAAGCAACTTAAAGAAAAAGCTTTAGCGGCTGGAGGGCTTTACGTTATCGCTACTGAACGTCATGAAAGCCGTCGTATTGATAACCAGCTTCGTGGACGTTCTGGTCGCCAAGGCGATCCTGGTCGCTCAAAATTCTTTCTCTCTCTTCAAGATGATCTTATGCGTATCTTTGGCTCCAACCGTATGGATGGTATGCTACAAAAACTTGGATTGAAAGAAAATGAAGCTATTATCCATCCATGGATTAATAAAGCCCTTGAAAAAGCACAAAAAAAGGTCGAAGCACGAAACTTTGAAATTCGTAAAAATCTGCTAAAATATGATGATGTCATGAATGATCAACGCAAAGTTATTTTTGAACAGCGTATGGAGGTCATGAATGCAGATGATTTATCAGAAATGATCCTTGAAATGCGTAATGAAGTCGTAGAGGATCTCGTAGAGGCTTATATTCCATCAGGGACATATTCTGAAAAATGGGATGCAAAAACTCTCGAAGAAGAGCTTCAACAACTCTTTAATCTTGAGCTTCCAGTGGAAGAATGGGCAAAAGAAGATGGAATTGCCGAGGAGCAAATTCTAGAGCGTGTATCAGATGCTGTTACAAAACTTGAAAATGATCGTACTGAACGATATTCTCCAGAAGTTATGGCTTATTTTCATAAAGCAGTGTTGCTCGAAACTATTGACACGTTATGGCGTGAACATCTGGTAAGTTTAGACCATTTGCGTTCTGTTGTTGGGTTTCGTGGTTATGCGCAGCGGGATCCACTCAATGAATATAAGACAGAATCATTTGAACTCTTTCAAAGTATGTTGAAAAATTTGCGCAGAATTGTCACTTCTAAACTTATGCGCTTCGAAATTATTCAACAACCCACAGAACCAACCATGCCTGAGCAAACGGATGCTGTTTCATCCGTCTTTAATGATCAAAGTCAAGAAAATGCTCCAACCTTATGGGCACGATCACAAGAAAATAGATTTGTTAATCCACAAGATCGTGACCCTAACGATATAACCACATGGGGAAAAGTTGGACGTAATGAGCGTTGTCCTTGCGGTTCAGAGAAAAAATACAAACACTGTCATGGAGCCTTTGTTTGAAAAGTAAACTATGCAAATGAATAAAAAGCGAAATTATGAGCAAGAATTGCGCACAGCTGGTTTAAGAGTAACACGTCAACGACGTGTTATTCTTGATATTTTGACGGATACAAATGATCATCCCAATGCATTTGAAATTTTTCAGCGTGCAAACAAAATAGATTCGAATATTTCACTCTCAACGGTTTATCGAACCATGAAAATATTAGAAGGAAATGGAACAATTCATCGCCATAGCTTTAGTGGTGGTCCATCTCGTTTTGAGCAAGCAGATGGGCAACATCATGATCATCTTATTGATATAGAAACAGGACAAGTTATCGAGTTTCATTCTGATGTTATTGAAAAGCTGCAAGAGGAAATTGCAAAATCCCTTGGCTATGATATTATTCATCATCGCCTTGAACTTTACGGAAAAAAAAACTCTTAAAAAAATGATTATATATCATTAGATAAAATACCTCAGGCAAATCAAATTTTATAAAAATTTACCTTTAAAATATAATAGTTTTCATTGGCAAAAAAAAAGAATTGCTTTATTACCTCTTTTTGTATGATGCTATACGGTAATTCATTGCCGATATTATCACAAAAAATCATTGCAAAAAAATATTATAAAAATTGTATTATGAAAAATTAGGCCAATATTATCATGGTTTCTTTGCCACAAGATCGTATGAAACAGCTTGAAAAGCGCTTTGAAATAATTGAAAGCCAAATGACAACAAATCCAAATGCTGAAACATATGTCAAATTAGCTTCTGAATATGCAGAACTACAACCCGTTATTACCTCTATACGCGCATTAAATGCTCTTTACGGAGAGATTACAGAATTAGAAGCGATTATCAACGATAAACAAACAGATATAGAGATGCGTAACCTTGCCCAGGAAGAGCTACCATCGTTATATAAAAAAGGAGAGCAATTTGAAAAAGAACTCCAGATTCTGCTTTTGCCTAAAGATGTTGCTGATGAAAAAAGCGCTATTATTGAAATTCGAGCAGGAACGGGTGGATCAGAAGCAGCACTTTTTTCCGGTGATCTTTTTCGCATGTATGAACGTTATGCCCATGCTCACCATTGGAAAGTAGAAGTTATTTCACTCAGTGAGGGGGAAGTTGGCGGATATAAAGAGATTATTGCTAGCATTTCAGGAAAAGGTGTCTTTTCTAAATTGAAATATGAATCAGGTGTCCATCGTGTGCAACGCATCCCTGAAACAGAGACAGGTGGACGTATCCATACATCTGCTGCTACCGTTGCTGTACTTCCAGAGGCTGAAGATATTGATATTGATATTCGTCCTGAAGATATTCGTATCGACACAATGCGTGCATCTGGAGCAGGAGGACAGCATGTTAATACAACGGATTCAGCTGTTCGTATCACGCATATTCCAACAGGAATTATGGTCGTACAAGCAGAAAAATCACAACATCAAAACAGAGCACGAGCCCTTCAAATTTTACGGGCACGCTTATTCGATATCGAACGACAAAAAGCGGAAAATGAACGTTCAGCTTCCCGTAAGAGCCAAGTTGGTTCTGGTGATCGTTCAGAACGTATTCGTACCTATAATTTTCCACAAGGACGCATCACGGATCACCGTATTAATCTGACCCTGTATAAGCTTGATCGCATATTGGAAGGAGATCTTGATGAGCTTATTCATGCACTCATCTCAGATCACCAAACAGCACTCCTGATGGAAATGGACAATAATTGAACAAATATTCTTTCAAAAATGTCATCCAACAAACTCAAGAAAAATTGCGCATGAAAGGAATTTCTGAAGCCAATCTCGATGCGAAAATACTCATTGAATGGATAACAGGAATAAATGCTGCTGAAAGAATTTCTCAACCAGATATACCTCTATCTTCTGAGCACATTACACAAATAGAACAGGCTGTCCAACGGCGGATTGCAGGCGAACCCGTCTACCGTATTATAGGAGAACGAGAATTTTATGGCATATCCTTCGCTTTGTCTCAAGAGACGTTAGAACCCCGTCCTGATACAGAAACGTTGATAGATCTTGTTCTCCCTTTCCTCAAAAAATATGTCGAAAATTCGAGAAAAATAACACTCCTTGATATGGGGACAGGAAGTGGCGCCATTGCCATTGCCATTCTTAAACACATTCCACAATCCTATGCAGTCGCTGTCGATATTTCTGAAGATGCCCTTAAAACAGCGACAAAAAATGCAAAAAATGCTGAAGTAGTACATCGCTTCACACCTCTTCTTAGCGATTGGTTTAATTCTGTCACTGGTCGCTTTGATTTCATTGTTTCCAATCCACCTTATATCCCCGCAAAAGATATCAAAAAACTTGCAAAAGAAGTGCGCTTACATGATCCATTACGCGCTCTTATCGGTGGAAAAGATGGTCTTGATTTTTATCGTAAGCTCGCCCATGAAGCAGCCAACCACTTAAAAGAAAACGGCACTATCGCTGTTGAAATTGGTTACTCTCAAGAAAAAGAAGTTTGCAATTTGTTTGAAACAAATGGCTTTCAATGTTTAGAAATGCGCAAAGACCTCAGTGGAATACCCCGCGCACTTCTATTTGCATGCAAACATTAAAATTCCCAATCATCATCCGTGGTAGCAACCGCCTTGCCAATGACATAAGAAGAACCAGCCCCTGAAAAAAAGTCATGATTTTCGTCAGAGTTTGGTGATAAAGCTGCCAAAATAGCGGGATTAACACGACAAACCTCAGGGGGGAAAAGAGCTTCAAAACCTAAATTCATTAAAGCCTTGTTAGCATTATAATGAAGAAAAATTTTAACATCTTCCGTCAATCCAAGTGCATCATAAAGATCTTCAGTATATTTGCACTCGATGTTATAAAGGTCAAAGAGCAGGTTAAAAGCAAAATCTTTAATTTCTTGTCTTTTGGCTTCATCAAGCTTTGCAAAGCCCAATTGGAATTTATAACCTATATAATAACCATGAACTGCTTCATCACGAATGATTAGTCGAATGAGGTCTGCTGTATTGGTCAACTTAGCGCGACTGGCCCAATACATGGGCAAATAAAAACCAGAATAAAATAAAAAGCTTTCCAGCAAAGTCGAAGCAATTTTTTTCTTAAGTGGATCATTTGCTTCATAACGCTCAAGTACTAATCTAGCCTTTTTCTGCAAATGAATATTTTCTTCTGACCATCTAAACGCATCATCAACTTCTACCGTCGAACAAAGGGTTGAAAAAATAGAGGAATAAGAACGTGCATGAACCGCTTCCATGAAGGCAATATTCGTCAAAACTGCCTCCTCATGCTCTGTTATCGCATCAGCCAGAAGCGAAATGGCTCCTACAGTGTTTTGAATTGTATCAAGAAGCGTTAGTCCTGTAAAAACACGAATCGTTAGCTTGCGTTCTTCATCCGTTAAGCTTGACCATGAGGGAATGTCATTGGAAAGTGGAACCTTCTCAGGTAACCAAAAATTCCCAGTTAAGCGGTTCCATACTTCAAGATCTTTCTCATCATGTAATCTATTCCAATTAACAGCACACACAACAGGATTTTTGGTTGTAATCTTTGTCATATGATGATCTCCTATAAACTGCACGAAACACAGCCATCTACTTCTGTTCCACTTAATGCTACTTGCCGTAATCGTACATAATAAATACTCTTGATACCCTTTTTCCAAGCATAAATTTGTGCGCGGTTAATATCACGTGTGGTCGCTGTATCGGGAAAAAATAATGTTAATGAAAGACCTTGATCAACATGCTGTGTTGCAACAGCATAGGTATCTATAATTTTTTCAGGCCCAATCTCATAAGCATCTTGGTAAAAATTCAAATTCGTATTATCCATATAAGGAGCGGGATAATAAACGCGCCCAATTTTTCCCTCTTTGCGAATTTCAATTTTTGAAGCAATTGGATGAATAGAAGAAGTGGCATGATTAATATAGGAAATAGATCCCGTGGGTGGAACAGCCTGTAGATTGCGATTATACAACCCATACTCAACAACTAAATCTTTGAGTTCCTGCCAATCATTTTGACTTGGAATAACAATATTGTTCCGTGCAAAAAGCTCTTGTACAAGCGCAAATTGCGGTTTCCATTCTTTTTCAATATATTTTTCGAAAAAACGCCCATCTGCATAAGCTGATTTTTCAAACCCTGCAAATATTTCTTGACGTTCGCGCGCAATTAAATTGGAAGCACGTATGGCGTGATATGTCACAATATAAAAGTAGATATTGGTAAAATCAATCGCTTCTGGAGATCCATAATAAATCTGCTCACGCGCTAGAAACCCATGCAAATTCATTTGTCCCAAACCAATCGCATGACTTTCGGCATTGCCTTTCGCAATGGAAGGTACACAAGCAATATTGCTCATATCCGAAACAGCAGTCAGAGCACGAACAGCAGATTCTACGGTCTGTCCAAAATCAGGACTTTCCATTGCTTTGGCAATATTCATGGATCCAAGATTACAGGATATGTCACTTCCAATCGTGCGATACGTTAAATCTGTCTCCAGTTCACTCGCCTCACTCACCTGCAAAATTTCTGAACATAAATTGCTCATACTTATGCGCCCAGCTATCGGATTCGATCGATTAGCAGTATCCTCAAATAAAATATAGGGATAACCCGACTCGAATTGAATTTCCGCTAGTGTCTGGAAAAAAACGCGTGCACTTATTTTCTTTTTACGAATCTTTGCATTATCAACAAAGGATCGATAATGCTCCGTTAAAGAAATATCGCTAAAGGGTTTACCTGTAACACGCTCGATGTCATACGATGAGAAGAGATACATATCCTCATTATTCCGTGCAAGCTCAAAAGTAATATCAGGAATAACGACACCAAGCGAAAGCGTTTTGATTCTAACTTTTTCATCAGCATTTTCACGCTTTGTATCCAAAAACTTCATAATATCTAAATGATGAGCATGCAAATAAACAGCTCCAGCCCCCTGTCGTGCCCCAAGCTGATTGGCGTAAGAAAAAGAATCTTCCAAGAGTTTCATCACCGGTAAAACACCTGAGGACTGATTTTCTATTTGCTTAATTGGCGCTCCAGCTTCCCGCAAATTGGTCAAACAAAGCGCCACACCTCCACCACGTTTTGAAAGCTGCAAAGCCGAATTAACCGAACGACCTATCGATTCCATATTATCTTCAACACGTAGCAAAAAACACGAAACCAATTCACCACGTTGTTTTTTGCCAGCATTTAGAAATGTCGGCGTTGCTGGTTGAAAACGTCCTGTAATAATTTCATCCACAAAACTTTCCGCAAGAGCTTTATTCCCTTGTGCCAAATATAAAGCTACAAGACAGACGCGATCTTCATAACGTTCAAGATAACGTTTCCCATCAAAAGTCTTCAGTGTATAGCTGGTATAATACTTAAACGCGCCTAAAAAGGTAGGAAAACGAAATTTAAATGCATAAGCACGTTTAAAAAGCTTTTTAATAAACGAAAAATCATAAAGCTCAAACAAAGCTTTTTCATAATAACCTTCTTCTATTAAGTAATCTATTTTTTCCTTCAGGTTATGAAAAAAAACTGTATTTTGATTAACATGCTGAAGAAAATATTGCCGCGCAGCAAGCCGATCCATATCAAATTGAATATGACCATTTTCATCATAAAGATTAAGCATTGCATTCAACGCATGATAATCAGTAACCTGATCCGATTTCTGCGATTGTCCTATACCAATTGTTTCCAAAATCTTTCCAATCCCTTTTTTACATAAATAACATCTTCATCAGTTCCACGCAGCTCAAAACGATAAAGGCAAGGGACACAACATTTTTCAGCAATAATTTTACTTGCTAAATTATAATAGCGACCAAAATTACGATTCCCACCGCCAATAACACCACAAATTAATTTTCGGTTCTCAGATTCATTAAGAAACTGGACAACGGCCTTTGGCACGGCCCCTCTTCCTTCGCCATCTGCATATGTAGGAACAACCAATACATAAGGTTCACCAACCAATGCAGAAGGCTTTTTTTTATCAATTTTGAAGAGTCGTTGACCAAGCTGCGAGACAAAATGTTCTGTATTACCCGTTGCACTCGAATAATAAACAATAAGCCCCATTAAGCACAAAGACCACTAATCATATCTGGTCTAAAACCAGACCAATGATTTTCACCACAAACAACGACAGGAACCTGACGATACCCCAGAGATTGAACAAAACTATATGCTTGTTCATCACAGGAAATATCAACAACACGATAATGAATGCCTTTTGCATCAAAAGCGCGGCGTGTAGCATCACATTGGACACAAGATGGTTTACTATAAATAGTGATCGACATTTTCTTCAACTTTCACAATTCCAAACAATCAACCCTGAAAGGTCAATCTAATAATTTTATAGGTACTCAAGAATAACAAAAAACAGAAATTGTAAGCAAAACATGTGGTTATTTTCAAATAATACACAGCTTCTTAAACATAACAGAATTCCTCATCAAATAACTTCAAAAACTATGATGAGAATAAGCGATTATTCTACAACTTAAATGGCAAAGCCCCCTAGTTATAAAACAATCTTTTGCTTGCATTACAATTCCCTCCTGCTGTCTAAAAAACTAACGTTCTAAACTACCGTTTTTCAAGAGCTCTGTTTACTCTTTTACGGCAAAAATCAATTACAAAAACGAAAGGGAATCCTTCCAAAAGAGATTCTTCAGTAAAAATACTGCTATACCTTTGGCCAATAAACTCTTTACAATAATGGAAATAACTTAGATACCAAACGAAACACACTAACACCCTCTCTTGTGCTTATTTAGAATCACCAATCATTTTGATACTATATATAGTATATATACTCTCTCTTTCGTCAAGGTGAATTCAATTATTATTTTTAATTTTCCACGATCTTCCCACTAAAATTTTCAGTACTCAAAACTATGTAATAATATAACATTTTGTTGACAAACGTTATATTATTACATAGTTTCCAAAATAATAAGCAACGATGGTAAAAAATATGGATCTGCACTTCAATAAGACAACATTAGGCTATAGGAATAGAATAGCAATAAAGAACTTTTCAGCAAAGTTAAAAGCTGGTTCATTGGTTGCAATAACAGGTGATAATGGCGCTGGAAAATCGACACTGCTAAAAGCCATCGCCGGATTGATTAAACCTCTTAAAGGAAAAATTACAAAACCAAAAAAAAGCCGCATTGCTTATCTTGCTCAGCAATGTCATGTAGATCAAACATTTCCAATTGATGTGAAAACGCTTGTAAAAACAGGACTGTGGTCTTTTTGTGGATTATGGAAGAATCAGCGCCCTTATGATTCTAAGATTCAAAATGCGCTTAAAATGGTTGGGCTTACAGAACTCGCACCCCGTTCGCTTGAAACATTATCAGGCGGGCAATTGCAACGCGCTCTTTTTGCACGTATCATTGTACAAGATGCCAATATTATTTTGCTTGATGAACCTTTCAATGGTGTAGATCATAATACCCAAAAAGACCTTCTTGCACTGATCACATACTGGCAACAGCAAGGACGCACAATTCTCACAGCACTCCATAACCCTCTCATCGTGCAAGAATTTTTTCCCCAAATGATTCAAATTGATCAACAAAACGCCTTTTATGGAGAAACAACACAGTTTTTAAACAACACCCTTCATCACGTTATGCCACCTCTCACATCCAATTCTTTCCCTATTAGCGCACAAAAACAAAATCTTCTCATTAATGATCCTCTCTTTCTTAGGTTATAAGACGTGTATGCATTTTTTCTTGCCCCCTTTGTTGATTTTCAATTTATGCAAAACGCTCTTATCGGCTCTATTCTCCTCTCTATTAGTGCTTGTCCTGTTGGTGTGTTTTTGATGCTCCGTGGAATGAGTTTGACAGGAGATGCTATCTCTCATGCCATTCTTCCTGGTGTTGCAACTGCTTTTCTCATTTGCGGCTTCTCCCTTATATCTATGACACTTGGTGGTATTTTTGCTGGCATTATTGTTGCTTTAGCAACCATTTTGATTTCACGAAACAGCTTTCAGAAAGAAGATGCATCCATGACCGTCTTTTATCTTATTGCACTCGCGGCAGGTGTTATTATTATCTCACTGAAAGACTCAACAATTGAGCTGCTTCATCTCTTATTCGGATCGGTTCTTGCACTTGATGCACAAGCCCTTTGGTTAATCACTACTATAATGCTGATTACACTATGCAGCCTTTGTATTTTTTGGCGTGCACTCGTTTTAGAAAGCTTTGACCCCCTCTTTTTTAAATCACTCTCTCCATTGAGTAAATATATTCATATTTCATTGCTTGGACTTGTGGTGCTGAATCTAGTTGGAGGCTTTCAATCACTAGGAACATTACTTTCCGTTGGCATTATGATGATTCCAGCCATTACAGCCCGTTTTTGGTTTTCACGGCTAGGCCCTATTTGCGCGCTTTCCACTCTTTTTGGAATCATTTCTAGCGTAGGTGGTCTCCTGCTTTCTTTTCATCTTTCACTTCCCTCCGGCCCTGCTATCATCATTATCGCAGGATTTATTTATCTTGTTTCCTGTTTGATAAGTCCACGTGGCTTTATTGTAGCATGGTTTCCCCACCTCTTTTATACCTCCTCACTTTAAGGAAAAAAACGTGCCTAAATTTGCTCAAAAATTTGTTCTTCTTGGAGCTTTATTGCTTGCCCTTTCTCCACTTTCTGCTTCTGCACACAATAAAATCAAAGTTGTTGCGAGCTTTTCCATTCTTGCAGATCTCATAAAAAATGTAGGAGACAACCATATCTCTATGACCACTTTTGTAGGTCCCAATGCGAATACCCACACTTATGAACCTACCCCTCATGATGCTCAAGCTCTTAGAAATGCTCAAATTATTTTCATCAACGGACTTCATTTAGAGGGGTTCATTGACCGCCTTATCACAGCAAGCGGTACAAAAGCACTTCTTGTCAAAGTTAGTGATAATATACCCCCTCTCGAAATGAAAAAACAAGAACATAATGCCCATCATCACAGCGTTATTGACCCACACGCTTGGCAAACAATTCCCAATGTTGAAATCTATGTGAAGAATATTGCTGCTGCTTTTTGTAAAATTGATCCACAATCCTGCACCAGCTACAAAAAAAATGCCGAAACCTACATCCAAAAACTTAAAATAGCACAAGATACCCTGAAAACAAAAATTGCTACCATTCCTAAAGATAAACGTATCATTATCACATCTCATGATGCCTTTGGCTATTTTGCCAAGGAATATGGTTTTACTATCCTTGCTCCTCAAAGTGCTTCAACAGAAACTGAAGCAACCGCAGCCGATGTAGCCAAGCTTATTAAACAAATTAAAGCGAATAAAGCAACTGCCCTATTCGTTGAAAATATCTCTAATCCTCGTCTCATAAAACAGATTGCAAAAGAAACAGGTTTAACAATTGGTGGAACACTTTATTCTGATGCATTGTCAAACAAAAATGGCCCTGCAGCAACTTATCTCGATATGATGGAACATAATGTGAATACCATCATTGATGCTATCACAAAACATTAAGATCTTCTATAAAAGAGATAAAAAAGAGTTCATAAAATCGTAAGTCTATGGTTATGTTACTAATGATGCCCCAACAGCTATAATTGATAACATTGATATGAAATAAAATTACTTTTACAGAGAAATTTATACTCTATAGATTCTAAGATAGATAAAGTAAGTGGATTTATTGCCTCATGGTGCCCAAACTGTTAGCAGTAGCATTCTATTTTTCAATGCTTCTTTTACAATAACTCTCGATACTTGAAAGATTCATAAGAAGAATTTGGTGTCTCTTTCTTAAAGTATTTTTATCTATCCAACTTCATTTATAACATGCAAATAGAATTGTGTATGAATAAAAACCACTTGAAGAAAAAATGCCTCTTATGAAGAGTCTCAACACAATAATTGTTGCAATGTTGGAGACTGAAAGAGAGTATGATGATGGCCCAAGCTTGTATTTTTATACGCATAAAGATGGCAATACACAATGGATTTTATGTTATACTATTTATAAACGACTGCGTGAAAAAATAGTTTGAACAACCTAGCAAGATATTTTTTTAAAAAAGTGCGTAAATTGGCAACCCAACAGCCTTCTGTTTAGGTATTCTGTTTTGTATGAGAGATGCAATTTTATTCAACGAACGTAAAAAAATGTGCTCGGCAATGCTTAATCGCCATTATGTAAGAGACATTGGCTTAGATGTTTTTGAAAATCGCAATACTAAATTAAAAGATGAGGCTAAAGATAAAATCTATTTTTTATTTGATGCTTTCATATTCTGCCTAAATTAAGCTGTCTCCTCATTTTAGAAATTACACAAAGCAGATAAGCTTATTCTACTTTAGCATACAAAACTGAATACAGCACTGAACCGTCTTCATATTTGTCTCAAACATACTGCTGTATAAAGTTTAGGTTGATTTATAAGCAACAAAAAAGCACGCGCTTTATAAGAAAATAATATCATAAAACCATTAATAGACTGGCAATATATTGAAAAAATATACCAGCTTTTATAAAATGCTTTGCAAAACAATAATATAACTGCCTTTGTCCCTACTGATTCTTATAGGTGTTCGCACCAATCCCTTATGTTATATTCATAAAGATCTGTTTTAGGATGATCTATAGGCAATTTTTAACTCAAGAATATAGAAAGATCGATGAGATGTTACAGATGTGTTTCATCTGCTTTTATCGCTAAAAGCAATGAAAATTCTAAAATAAGCACACCTTCTATCTCTCAGTGATTTTTTGCAACTTATCAGATACCCTTGCTGAGAATTACATAGTGATTTACATGAGAAAAAATAAACTTGCAGCATGCGCGCATAGGTTTCTCTCTAATTTATGTGATTGGTAAAAAAACAAATGCTTCTTATAGGAGCTCTGAAACTATTTTAGATCATATGGCCAGCAGTAAAATAGAATGCGCCTATTCTCGTAGAGACTATTTAGAACAGCGTCGTATTTTATGGATCAAATAGACTTCTTATGTTAGGGATCAAAGCTCAGATATGGGGCGCATCCTCCCTTATCTATGACTCATTTTTTCTCTCTATTTCTCTCATTTACTTTTATAATACACATAAATTATTACATCAAGAAACATATTATAATATGTTGTTTTTTTATAACAAAATTATAAATGAGTAAAAATATGGTTAATAAAGATTTATTCTATATTGATATTTTTTTATAATGAAAATGATGTTTGAAAATTATATTCTTCTTACAGACCGTGAAAATGTAAAATTTCTTCATATAAATGTTTTGACATTCTCAGCGCTATGGGACAATAGATCATTACCAAAACTGTTAAAATTTTGTTTTTAATCCCATCGGTTACAACCTGAGTTTGTAAATGTAATTGAGCAAGTCAAAACACACCATTATCATGACGCAACATAAAAGAGAGTCGTATCACATCAATTAATGCTTACTTATTATTTGTGCGCTTTCCTGTGTTTTTATTAAAAGTATGAAAATTCTGATGAGCAACTGTGAAACTTAGTTTTTGACCATAGTCGTGTGTCAAGCGTTCTTTTATTTCAATCGTAAAGATGATACCATTCCAACGCGTTAAAACATGGCAACCTGTTCCAATAGGCTTGATAAGCTCAATTTTTGTGTGAAAGACAGGCCCTTTATCTGGATGTTCGCCCAATAAGATGATCTCAGGTCTGAAGGCTAAAAGATCGGTTTCTTCGCCATAAGAAAATGAATGCCCTAAATGTTGTTCTAAGACATGGCGATCAAGAAAATTCATAGGAGGAGAACCAATGAAATCAGCAACAAATGTTGTTGCTGGAGTATCGTAAATTTCCATTGGTGTTCCAATTTGCTCGATAGCTCCTTTATTCAAAACCACTATTCTATCAGCTAATGTCATAGCTTCTAGTTGATCATGGGTAACATAGAGGCTCGTTGTTCCTAATGAACGCTGTAGTGTTTTTATTTCAATACACATTTGCGCCCGTAATTTTGCATCAAGATTTGAAAGAGGTTCATCAAAGAGAAAAACACGGGGTTGACGTACAATCACACGCCCCATTGCAACACGCTGACGTTGTCCTCCTGATAATTGTCGTGGTTTACGATCAAGAAATGGTTCTATCTCCAAAAGCTTTGCAGCATGTGCGATACGTTTTTTAATTTCTTCTTTAGGAGTTTTACGATTTTTAAGACCATATTCTAAGTTTCCACGAACTGTCATATGGGGATAAAGGGCATAATTTTGAAAAACCATAGCAATATCACGATCAGCTGGTTCACGATTATTGATACATTCGTTATCAATGCATAATTCACCTGAGGTGACTTGTTCAAGTCCTGCTATAATACGTAATAAGGTTGATTTTCCACACCCTGAAGGACCGACAAGAACAAGAAGCTCTTTATCGGCAATAGTTAAGTTTAAATCATCAATGACCAGAATGCCGTTGTCATACTGTTTTTTTATATTTGATAACTGGATTATGGCCACAATTATTTCTCCGTTTCAATAAGGCCTTTGATAAAAAGCCGCTGCATGAAGATAACAACAAGAACAGGGGGAACCATGGCAACAACCGATACTGCCATGAGTATATTCCATTGAGGATCATGTTGAAGTGATTCGACAATAAGCTGTTTTAAAATAATAAGGATCGTTTGATGATTTTGATCCGTTGTGATGATAAGAGGCCAGAGATATTGTATCCATCCATAAATGAACATAATGATAAATAAAGCAGCGATATTACTTTTACTAAGAGGAAGAAGAATATCCTTAAAAAATTTAACTGGACCTGCACCATCAACACGTGCCGCCTCTAAGAGTTCATCTGGAACAGTCAAAAAAAACTGGCGAAATAAAAATGTAGCGGTTGCAGATGCAATAAGTGGAATAATCATTCCACTATAGGTATTAACCATCCCCAATTTTGCAACAATCTCATAGGTTGGAAGAATACGAACTTCGACAGGGAGCATCAATGTAACAAAAATAAGAACAAAAGCAGTTTTTCGGAAGGGAAAGCGCATGTAAATAATTGCATAAGCAGACAAAAGTGAAATAATAATTTTTCCAATACTAATCCCAAGAGCCATAATGAATGAATTCATTAAAAGTGGCCAGAGGTTGGGTAAACCCAGCTGTGCAAGGCCATCACCAAAGATTGTTTTATAATTTTCCAGAGCATATTTCCCAGGCAAAAGAGGAAGTGTTCCTGAGGTAAATGCTGCTGAACTATGAGTTGATGCAATGATAGCAACATAAACTGGAAAGCAAATAATGATAATACCAACAATGAGCGTTATATGGGTTATAACTTTCAAAACAGGGCGATTTTCAACCATAATTTGTTTCCTAATATTGTACACGGCGCTCAATCCAGCGAAACTGGATAAACGTTAAGACAATAACCATCAACATCAATAGTGTTGATTGTGCTGCCGATGCACCGATTATTTGATTTCTAAAGCCATCATCATATACTTTATAGACGAGGATGCTCGTTGCACGCGCAGGACCTCCAGAAGTTGTATTATCAATAATACCAAAAGTATCAAACATAACATAATTGACATTGACAATAAGAAGGAAAAACGTTGTTGGTGAAATTTGTGGGAAGATCACAGTCCAAAATCGTTTAAAGGGACCAGCACCATCAATGGCGGCTGCTTCTATTTGAGAACGCGGAACAGACTGAAGACCTGTAAGAAAAAAGAGAAAATTGTAAGAAATCTGTTTCCAGCTAGCCGCAATGACAATAAGAAGCATCGCTTGAGTGCCATTAATACGATAATTCCATAAAACCCCTATTTTTTCGAGAAGAAAAGGGATAATCCCAATAGTGGGATGAAAGATAAACAACCATAATATACCGGCCAATACTGGAGCAACAGCATAGGGCCAGAGCAAAAGCATTGTATAAGCCTTTTTTGCACGGATGACACGATCAACACAGACAGCTAAGAGAAGTGATATTGTCATTGAAGCGACAGTAACTGAGATGGAAAATACTGCGGTTGTAAGAAGCGATTGCCGATAAGTAGGATCAGAAAGAACGGTTATATAATTTTCAAGACCAATAAAAGTTGTTGTAAAGCCAAAAGGATCTTCGCGTTCAAAGGATGATTTTATTGCCTGAGCAGCAGGCCAAAAGAAAAACAAAAAAGTCACAAGGAGCTGAGGAAAAAGCAACCCGTAAGAAAGGAGACTATTTTTAAAATATGCATGCTTTTCTTGCATTCGTAGGGCTCTTTAAATGTAGAGACTTTAAAAAGATAAACAAAAAGGACTCAACGATTTTTGTTGAGTCTTTAATGTTTAACAATAAAACGAAATTAATGATTGGATTTTTCAAATTCACGCAAGAGTTTATTTCCACGTTTAACGGTTTCATCTAAACCATCTTTCGGTGTTTTTGAACCACGAAGAACAGCTTCCAACTCTTGATCAAGAATAGTACGGATTTGTGGTAAATTACCAAATCTTATACCTTTCGAATTAACTGTTGGAGGATTAAGATTGATCTGTTTAATAGCTATATCAGCACCTGGCGTTTTTTCATAGAAATGTTGTTTTTTGCTTAATTCATAAGTCGCTTTTGTGGTTGGAAGATAACCTGTTTCTTGATGCCACCTTGCTTGATTTTCTGTTTTTGAAAGAAATTTAAGAAAAGCGGCTGCCCCTGCATATTCCTTTGGAGTATGTCCCTTAAACACCCAAATAGAAGCTCCCCCAATAACTGAATTTTGCGGCGCTCCTTCTGCATCCTTATAGTATGGTAGCATACCAACCCCCACATTAAACTGAGCTTCAGAAACAATTCCAGCATATGATCCTGAAGATTGCATTAAAATTGCACAATTTTGTGCCATAAACATTGGTGTTGAATCTAATGCGCCAGCAGGACCACCATAGCGGAAAATACCTTGATCAGACCACTTTTTCAAGTCAGCCCACATACGCACTTGTAAAGGTCCATTAAATGTAAGTTCTGAATCAAATCCTTTAAAGCCATTTTCCTTCGTTCCAAAAGGAACATTATGCAACGCTGAAAAGTTTTCTATACCAATCCATTGAGCTGCATAAGTCATTGTAAAACCACACGTTGCCGCTTTAGTCTCAATAATTTTTTTGGAAAAATCTTCTATATCTTGCCACGTTTTAGGAGGCTGTTCTGGATCAAGCCCTGCTTTTTTAAAGATATCTTTGTTATAATAAAGGATTGGTGTTGAAATATTGAATGGCATAGAAACCATACGCCCCTGTTCATCGGAGTAATAGCCACTAATAGCAGGAAAATAATCTGTAGGATCGAACTCTTGTTTTGTATCAGCCATAAGTTGATAAAATGGATAGATTGCGCCTTTTGCTGCCATCATAGTTCCAGTACCAACGTCATAAATTTGAGCGAGCACCGGCTGTTTCTTTCCACGAAATGCTGCAATGAGTGAAATCAAACCCTCTTCATACTCACCGCGATATGAAGGAATAACTTTATATTCAGATTGACTCGCATTAAAATCGTTAATGAGACTTTCAGTTTCCTTTCCTAGTTCACCACTCATAGAATGCCAAAAGCTAATTTTTGTCTGCGCGAAACCTTCTGTTATTCCCGCTGTTGTTATTATGATAGCAACCGTAGCTACTATGGAAAGATAAAAACGACTCATGGTTCACCCTTTCTGAAGTGATGGAATACAAACTACCCCTAAATTTATAGTATCACACATGAACATGCCATGCCGATTTTATTATAAAAATATGCTGGCTCATTTAAACAGGAACCACCAAAAGGTCAAATGAATTTGTTTAGATTTATTCGTTTTCTTTTATAAGCTTTCTTATGTATTCATGAGTCATTCGATTGTAAATATTTAAAAAAATGAGAAGGTTTAAATAAACAAGGAAATAGGTAAAAAGATATAGATCGTAAATGTTATTCAATGACTATTGTAATATTTGAACTTACTTTTTAAAAAAAGAGTTGTTTATTATTTTGTTATTTGTCTTATAACTTTCGATTTATGCCTTAAAACGGTGTTGATACTACATTGAACAAAGAGATAAATAGATTTTTTCTTAAAATGAAGAAAATTATTTTAAAGTATTTAATGGCCTCCTTCCCTGACAATGGGGTCATGCCCTTCATGCAAAACAAAACGGCATTGTCTTACAAAATTTTCATGCTGTTAAAAAATCTTTCAATACATCTATATCTCATGATAGCTTCTATAAAATGGAATATTAAAGTCCCTCCACTAAAGTGTATAAAACTTTTTGCACGCCATCATTCTTATGCTTCAAAAAGTGAAAAACAGCACCACTCTATGAACCCTCATGCTTCAACAAGTCTTGCATTTGAGAGTGTTTAAATGAAAATTTTTATTCTTTTCTCACGAGATATTTATCCACACACCAAGCCTACTTGTAATGTGCAAGTGAATGATTTTGATTGATCCATTGTAAAAAGATTTGAAATGAAAAAAACTTATATGTTAAGAATTCTCATTCAACATGAAAAACTATTAATTATCATTATAAATTAATGTGTTATTGTTACGTGTAAAAAAATATTTCTTGTTTTCTTCCATTAAGCTCGCTTTATGAAGCGTACAAGGATTTCTTTTATAAGGTATATATTTTTTACCTTTGTGCTCGCAATGTCAATGCAAGATCAGGTTGATCTGTCGTAATATAATGTACAGGCATATCAAGCCAATGTGATAACCGAGCTTTTCCATTAATTGTCCATACCCCTACAATAAAATCAGCCTCAAGAGCTGATTCAATAAAATCCTGTGTAACAATAGAGCCATTTAAACTTAGATCAGTATACCCCAATTGTTTCCATTCAGAAAAATGACGGTGCATATCACCTTCAAAATTATCAACACATGGACCAGATGGTATTCCTGCCTCAATAAAAGGACGAAGAACTAAAGGATCAAAACTAATTGCAGAAACCCGTTCTGTTAAATTGCGGCTTTTTATGAGCGCAAGCGCTTTTTGAGATAATATTATTTCACGCTCCACTTCACCACATGTTTTGATTTCAATATGTAACGCAACATTCGTTGGTGCTAGAAGATCAAGCACCTCTTCTAATAAAGGAGGTGCTTCTCGGCTACCTTTCACGCAGAGTTGTTTGCGTGTTTCATTATCAATGTCGTGAATATATCCCTTTTTGCCAACCAATTGGTCTAGATGAAAATCGTGAAAGACAACCACCTCACCGCTTTTTAGCAAATGAACGTCGCATTCAACTTCATCAACACCTAACGCTATAGCATTATTAAATGCCGAAAGGGTATTTTCAGGATAAAGATGAGCTCCTCCACGGTGTGCAACAATTTTTTTCTCAGACATGCAAAATTTCATACTTCTCACTTTTCAATATATTGACGTACAGATTTTCAGATAAAGACTTATATCAACATGAAAATGCACAATAATTTTTAAATATTTTTTCTACATTTTTCTGAATATCAAACCCTCAGTCATATTTTATTCTGAAAAAGGCTTATCCTTCATTTCAATTATTCCCATTCAATGGTACCAGGAGGCTTTGAGGTTACATCATACACAACACGATTAATTCCTCTAACTTCATTAATAATACGTGCTGCTGTCTTACTTAAAAATGCCATATCATAGGGATAAAAATCAGCGGTCATTCCATCTACAGATGTGACAGCGCGAAGAGCACAAACAAATTCATAAGTGCGATCATCCCCCATAACACCAACAGTTTGAACTGGAAGAAGAACAGCAAAAGCTTGCCAAATTTCATCATAAAGTCCGGCCTTACGGATTTCCTCAAGATAAATAGCATCTGCTTCGCGTAAAATTTCTAATTTTTCACGTGTTACAGCACCTGGACACCGAATTGCAAGGCCGGGACCTGGAAAAGGATGGCGACCAATAAACTGCTCCGGTAGCCCTAACTCTCGCCCTAGCGAGCGAACCTCATCCTTAAAGAGCTCACGCAACGGTTCTACAAGTTTCATCTTCATCTGTTCTGGTAGTCCACCCACATTATGATGGCTTTTAATGGTTACCGTTTCACCAATAGCAGACACACTCTCAATGACATCTGGATAAAGTGTTCCTTGTGCTAAAAACTCTGCACCTCCTATTTTTTTCGTTTCTTCTTCAAAAACTTCAATAAAAAGGCGACCAATTGTTTTGCGTTTTTTTTCTGGATCTGTCTCACCTTTTAAAGCATTAAGAAACACATCAGCAGCATTAACGTGAATAAGCTCTATATTATAGTGATCACGAAAGAGCGTGAGAACTTCTTCAGCTTCATTCTTGCGCATCAGCCCATGGTCTACCAAAATACATGTCAGTTGATCTCCTATGGCTTCATGAAGGAGTACCGCTACAACAGATGAATCCACTCCCCCTGAAAGACCACAAATCACACGATTTTTCCCAACTGTTTGTCGTATTGTCGCAATTGCCTGCTCACGATAAGAAGCCATTGACCAATTACCTTTAATAGCAGAGATCTTATGAACAAAATTTTGCAAAAGTTTTGTACCATCTGGTGTATGGATAACTTCAGGATGAAACTGTACCGCATAAAAATGCCTTTTCTCATCAGCAATAGCCGCATAGGGAGCTCCTTTTGAGGTTCCTATGACACGAAAACCTTCTGGTAAAGCTGCCACACGGTCACCGTGGCTCATCCATACTTGATAACAAGATCCTTTTTCCCACACTCCATCAAAAAGTACACTCTTCTCTTGTACTTCCAAAAAAGCGCGCCCAAATTCACGCTCATGTCCAGCTTCAACCTTTCCTCCAAGCTGAATACACATGACTTGTTCGCCATAGCAAATACCAAGAATCGGAATACCTGCCTCAAAAATTTCCATTGGAACACGCGGCGAACTTTCATCCATAACGGAATAAGGACTCCCTGATAAAACAATAGCTTTAGGATTGATCCGTCTGGTAGCTTCTAAAGCTAATTGAAAAGGAACAATTTCACAGTATACCCCCATTGCTCGCACCCGTCGTGCAATAAGTTGTGTAACTTGTGAACCAAAGTCAATAATAAGAACAGTGTCTGGATGTGATATGCTCATGGAAAACCAATCAACAATTGTAAAAGAAAACGAATGAGATTTATGATTCAATCTTTCTCTTTTCACAAGCCTGTTTTCTTAAGAAAAAGATTATTCTCATAAAATTTATGATAAAAAATGCAAAAATATGGATTAATGTTTTTTTTGCAACACTGATAAAAAGAAACCATCTGTTTGTGTTGTTGCAGGCGATAAAGTAAGTCCATAATTTGAAAAAACCGGTTGCACAGGAGAAAAACTAAAATGTTGCTGCCAAAGTGCCTGCATATCTATGGGATAAAAATGAGAATGTTGTTGAAGGAAATGGGAAATTTGTTCCTCATTTTCATCTGTAAAAAGAGAACAGGTAATATAGACTAAGCGCCCATTTGGCTTAAGATAAACTATAGATTCATTCAAAATAGTCCTCTGTTCTGTTTGGCGCTGTCTCACCTGTTCTAATGTTAAACGCCATTTCGCATCAGGACGACGACGCCATGTTCCTGTCCCACTACAGGGTGCATCTATTAGAACTCTATCCATCTGACCTGTTAATGACCTCAATTCTTCTTTCTGCACTCGTACTTGGACATTACGAACACCAGCGCGTCGAAGACGATCAAAAATTGGAGCTAGGCGTGCTTTATCAGAATCATAAGCATAAATTTGCCCACGATTGTTCATATCAGAAGCTAAAGCTAATGTCTTGCCACCAGCACCTGCACAATAATCCAATACTTGCATGCTTTCTTGCGCTTCTACAAGATGAGCAACAATTTGAGATCCTAAATCCTGTATTTCAAAGTATCCTTTTTGAAAAGCTGGTTCAACTTGAACATTGGGATGACGGTTGAACTTTTCAATCGGTGCTATTCTTAAAGCTTGCTGAAACCATGATAGAGCTTGAGATTTAGTTCTTTTTGCTAATTCTTTCAGCACCTTCTCTGGTGTTGCCTTAAGGCTGTTTACCCGTAAATCTAAAGAAGGACGCGTTGCTAACGCAGCCGCTTCAGTGATCCAATTATCGCCAAATAAAGGACGCAGATGTGCCTGACACCATCGGGGAATATCACCACGAATATAGTCTGGCGCATCCACTAATTGCCTCCTTTGCCAAGATTCGCGCTGTTTATCCTCTAATAACTGCGGTGCAAACCGATCTCCTTCTAACGTACTATCAATTTGCTCCAACGTCATTTTTCCAGTATCTAATAAGGTAGCAAAAACAATAGCCCGAATATCATCACTCTCCATACGCCATTGTAAAGAATAGCGCCGTCTTAAAACATCATAAACGATTGTACCAATAGCTGCGCGATCACCTGCTCCAGCAAAGCGATGAGAAAGACCCCAATCCTTTAAAGTTTCTCCTACTGGGCGATGCTTCATTTCTATCTCTGTGAGAACATCTATTGCTGCTTGCAAACGCCCACCTAATCGCATTCATTTCTCCCATTAAAATAATAAAATTTTAAATCATCTAAAAAAATAATATTATCTTCTTCTTGCCAATGAAACCTTCTCAAAGCCATAAAAATCTACATTCAATATTAAAATGATCTGATCAAACTTTTTATAAAACCCAATTTAGAGTATCTAGATTTCTCCCTTTATCGCTTTGCCCATTTCCTTTTTATCCTTCTACCTCTTATACTAAAAGATACGTAGCCATCCATAAAGAACTTATTTCCGCCATGCATTATGCAAAAAACAACCTCTCTATCATTGTGTAAAATAAAATTTACGAAGATTATCTGAATAACAGAAAAAGCAAATACCTCCCATCTTTTGATGGCTATCCTTCTGAAAAAATAGAAAAAATATTTTCATAAAATTAAACAAGTTCATCTGACGCTCATCAAAAAATTAACTTTTTAGAAAATGCTTGGAACCACTATTTGGCATGACCGTTTTTACTCTACTGGCAACTGCCAGGAAATTTAAAAGGAGAAAATAATGACTTATAATAATGGAAAAACAACTTCATCTAAAAGCCGTCATAATACAATGCCCTCAAACAACGGAAAGAAATCCGTCCAAAGTGATCAGACAAACACTCGCCAACGTGCGTCAAAGACTGGACGGAAGACAACAAAAAGTTAATTCTAATTGTATATAACTTATTTCACATAGTCTAGAAGAAAGAATTAGAGTTTTAGTCTCTAATTCTTTCCTTTTAGGATTTTATTCCAAATCACAAACAGAAAGAAGAACAGCCTCTCTTTTTTGTTCTCGGAAGATTTTATATTTATGCAATATGATGCTAGACTCTTATTTCTTCAAACAGGCCCACGATAGTTTGGACTCTCCCGAGTGATAGAAACATCATGCGTATGACTTTCATGGAGTCCTGCATTCGTAATACGAACAAACGTTGCTTTTTCACGAAACTCTACGAGATCTTTTGCCCCAACATACCCCATCGAAGCGCGAAGTCCACCAGCAAGCTGATGTAGAACTGATGCTATAGGACCTTTATAAGCCACCTGCCCCTCCACACCTTCAGGAACCAACTTAAGTTCATCACGAACGTCATCTTGAAAATAGCGATCAGCCGATCCTCGTGCCATAGCACCAACAGATCCCATACCGCGATAGGCTTTAAAAGATCGACCTTGATAAAGATAAACTTCTCCAGGACTTTCTTCTGTACCTGCTAAAAGAGAACCAATCATCGCTGCACAAGCCCCACCCGCTAAAGCTTTAGCAAAATCACCCGAAGCTTTGATCCCACCATCTGCAATTATGGGAATGTCCGCTTTTTCAGCAGCTTCTGCAGCATTCATAATGGCTGCAAGTTGAGGTACTCCGACACCAGCAACTATACGCGTTGTGCAAATAGAGCCAGGACCAATTCCAACTTTTATCGCATCTGCACCACTGTCAATCAATGCCTGCGTTGCTTGAGCAGTCGCCACATTCCCAGCAATAACAGCTGGAGAGGAAGTCATCTTTTTAATTCGTTCAACAGTTTCTAACACACGTTGAGAATGTCCATGTGCTGTATCAATGACCAGAACATCAACGCCTGCGTCAATGAGACGTTCAGCACGCTCAATCCCATCATTCCCAACACTACTAGCCGCTGCAGCACGCAAGCGCCCTTGAGAATCTTTAGCAGCATTCGGATTTAATTTCGCTTTTTCGATATCCTTAACTGTTATCAGTCCGACACAGCGATTCTGTTCATCCACAACTAATAATTTTTCAATACGATGATGGTGTAAAAGATACTTCGCTTCATTGAGTTGAACATTTTCACGCACTGTAATTAAATTTTCATGCGTCATTAATTCATAAATTTTTTGTTTGGGATCCGATGCAAAACGCACATCCCTATTGGTTAAAATGCCAACAAGCCGTCCAGCAGTTTCACCTTTAGCACCATTTTCAACAACCGGAATACCGGAAATACCATGAGAGCGCATCAAAGATTTTGCTTCTTCAAGTGTTGAATCTGGTCCAATTGTGACTGGATTAACAACCATACCAGATTCAAACTTTTTTACTTGGCGAACTTCTTCTGCCTGCTCTGCAGGAGACATATTACGATGAATAACCCCAAGACCACCAGCTTGAGCCATAGCAATTGCCAAACGCGATTCTGTTACCGTATCCATTGCCGCAGAAAGCAATGGCAAATTGAGCTTAATATCCGCTGCAATGCGCGTACTGAGATCCACTTGACTAGGCATAACAAGAGAATGACCGGGTTGTAAAAGTACATCATCAAAAGTTAGTGCCAATGCACCTGTCCCCGTTTCAACAATCTTTGCCATATCAAATTCCTTTTATAATAAAACACCGCAAGAAGCTTTAAACTACAACTGCGGTTCTCATACATGGTAGATTGGCAAAAAATTATGCCATGCTACAAACAAAATGAAAAGAAAAATAAATATTTTTTTTAAGTGTGGTTTATAAAGATTTACAATTGTGATTCAATAGGTAACCAACTTATTATTTTTGCAAATGCGCGACGCCAAAAATTGCTTTCTGGCTCATAGTCAATGCTATATTTTTTTTCATTTTCAATAAAATCCCAATAAATACGATTATTATCACCAAGACGCAGATGATAGCTCATTTCCCCTGTGGTTTCTTCAGAAAACAACAAATCTAATCTTTCTGTAATGGGAGCACATTCAAAAAGAATGCCCATTTCTGTATTTAATGATGCTGATCTTGGATCAAAATTTAAAGATCCAATAAAAGCTGTTTTATGATCAATTAAAAAAGCTTTTGCATGTAAACTTGCCTTACTCGATCGAAACAATCGCAACCCATGAGTATTGCCTTCCGCTTTTAATTCATAAAGATTAACACCACTTTTCAACAATGCCTTACGATACGGGACATAACCACCATGCACTAAAGCTACATCAGTAGCGGCTAAAGAATTTGTCAGAATTTTGACATTAACACCCTTTGAAACCAAATTACTAAAATTCTGCGTGCCAACCTTACCAGGAACAAAATAAGGAGACGTAATCTGAACCGTTTTTTTGGCATTTCCAATAACCTTTGAAAGTGCCTTCATAAGCCAATTACTTGCTTTTTTACGCAATGCTTTTTCTGGAGGATCAGAAAGAACAACAACTTTATCTGCTAAAAATAACCGCTTTCCTGTTTGGATAAAACAACTAAAGTTAATGTGTTCTTTGACATAATCTAAATAAACCTTTGCAACCTTGGAATCCCGAAATTTTCGTAATTTATCTCTCCAATAGCTAAGATCACTTGCGCTTTTAGGAACAACCAAAGTATGAATTGGCAAAACAACAGCACTATTCCAAAAATCATCAAAGATACTTTCCACCTTTTTAACAGAGGGACCGATTAACATCAAATCTAAATCTCGAAAATGAGATTCTTTACCAGCATCAAAATAAGAATCTGCAAGATTACGCCCTCCGACAAAAGCAACCCTACCATCAATGATAAAAGCTTTATTATGCATTCTACGTGTTACAGTAATTGCCCGTAATATAATTTCTAAACCACGGCGTAAACCACCTTGACGCGATCGCCCTGGATTAAACATTCTCACCTCAATATGAGGATGTTTATCTAGCGCAATATAAGCTGGATCACGTGACTGAGCATTAATATCATCCAAAAGAAGCCGTACCCGAACCCCCCGATCAGCTGCTTCAACTATTTCACTTAATAATAGGCGTCCCGTTAAATCATCGTCCCAAATATAATACATCAGATCAAGGCTACGCCCAGCCTCTGCGGCTCCTATTGCACGAACACAAAACGCATCCAAATTGCTGATAATGAGGGAAAGGGCATCTTTATCAATCCCCAATCCATTTTCTTCCTCAGCTAATTGACTGACGATACGATCAAGCTTAGTTTCATCTTTCTGAATAGGTAACGCATAAGAACATTGCCCCCTAGCATTTTTCACAAAACGCCCATAAGTGTAGATTGCCAACATAGATGCAATAAAAAAAAAGAGGACAAAACCAATAATAATCTGTAAAAGAGTCAAAGAGGGCAAACTTTCTATTTTAAACTATCACATCATCAGTAATGCAAACGATAACACTAATTCACTTCATCTTAATCGTATAGCAGATAAAATGCCACCTCTTGCTTAAGAGAGTATAAATTTAATATTGATGATACAAAAATTTTAGCGGTAGTATTTAAAAGTTTTTAAAAATGCTTCTCTGTTTTAATAGTTTTAATAAATGCAAATTTAACCAAAACTGTATAAATTGAAACAAACGATTAAAATAGTCACATAAAATTTATATTTGATTTAAATCTACAAAATCATCCTCTATAGATAAATTTTACAATAAATGATTGTTTTCTTAAGATTCCCCCCACGAAATTTATCAAAATCCACTCTATTTTTTTGAAACTCATGCTTGTCATGAGAAGAAATTTGTTATGAATTTTACTTTCGTTCTTGATTTCTTATTGCTCTCAATTCTTCCATTTTTCTATAAAGTGTAGAGCGACCAATATGAAGGCGGCGTGCAATCTCACTCATATGTCCTTTATAATGTTTAACCGCTTTCTCGATAATATCATGTTCCATCTCTGCAAAAGTACGCACATGCCCATCAGTATTCAAAAATTTTATCGATTCTTGTTCATCATCTTCTTGCATATTACCCTCAATGATATTGGGAACATTCATTAATGAATTTCCCATTAATTGCGGAAAATCTCGAACCGTTAATAACGGTCCTTCACTGAGTAAAATCGCACGAAATAAAAAGGTTTCAAGCTCATTTCTATTGCCAGGCCAATCATACTGCATAAGCAAGGAAAGAGCAGAGCCTGCTAAACCATGGACATGTGATCGCCCTGTTTCTGTAATAATGCGATCAATCAAACGTTGTGTGATCTCTGGAAAATCATCCCTTAATTCTCGTAAAGCAGGGACGCTAATAGACAAATGAGAAAATTGTTCAAACAAACTATGCAAAAAAAAGTTCTCATTAACCAAATCCTTTAAACGTGATGTTGAAATAGCAATGATCCGAAAAGGAAAAAAATCTCCTTTTGTATCCCTTTCCCTTTCTTTAAGGTAATGAGCAAACCGTTTTTGCTGTATGGGCTCAAGTCGATCAATATCACAAAGGCAAAGTGTCCCTTTTTCAAGAGAAGAAACCAATGGCAGGAATTCTTTAAACCACTGCTGATTTTCTTCTTCTGGATCAACGATAGCTGAACATTGAAAGCGAATAAAAACACCCTCCGAGAATAATCCCTCATGATGAATAATCCGAGCTAAAGTCTCACGTCCTGTTCCAGCTTCCCCCTCTATCAAAAGATTCTGTAAAGAAGTTGCTGCTTGTCTCGATTGTTCTAACACTATCTGCATAGCCCTACTTTTTACGCAAAGATCAGAAAACCGTAAATGATTCTCTTTTTTTCGCCGAATATCTCGAACCTCATGCTCCAAGGCAGAAATAAGAGCAAGGATATCCAAAGTAACTCTTACGCGTAATAATGTTACTGGATGGATCCAATAATCAATAGCTCCAGCTGTTAAAGCTTTCTGGAGTAAATGCTGATTCTCTTGTTGTGCTATAACAACAATAGGAACAGAAACACCAGCAACTCTAATCATTTTAATCAAATCGCTCACACTCAAATCACTCATAACGACATCAAGGAGTGCGAGCACAATGTTTTTACGCCTGTGTAAAAGATCAATCGTACGGAGACCATTTTCTGCTTCAATGACACGATAACCAAAACCTCGCAGCATAGAAGAAAGTTCTATACGTCTTCCATAATCTTCACTCGCAACAAGAATGGGACCAACCATAATGTCAATAATCTCCTTTGAGACTACTCAGCAGCTTAATATAAAAATTGTTGTAAACCATAAGAAATATTTTACCTCTTGTGTTTCACTTACGAACTTCATCAAGCTGTCAATTAAATACAACATTAAGGCATTTTTTTCCATTTTTTTGCTTTTTCATTGATTTTCATCAAATTTTTCATATTGACTCATGGGATAATTTAATAATGTTATAGAAACTAGAGAGCAAAATAATCTAAATAGAGTGCAATAAATGAAACATACCTATCATATTTTATGTCTTACAATTACCGCCTTGCTGTTAAGTGCCTGTAACTTTTCGCGATATTATAACTCAAATATGCCAACAGGAATTGATGGAAAATGGGTTGATGAGAATGGTATTATTTCCTCCTTCCACAATGGTGTTTTTGAAACACATGCAGCAGATACAGAAGAAAAGCTATCAGAAGGAGCATATAATTATCTCAATGCTCAAAATATAGAAATTGAAATACGCTCTATTCTTCGTGGAACAATCTCTAGAGTCAATTGTACAATGTCATATGACTCCACACAACTTCTCTGCACCTCACCTACAGGAGCACAATTTTTTCTTAAACGAAAATCTTAGACAAAATATAAAATAGAGTTTTTCTTATAAGATAGACAAAATACATACATTAAGCAGGAGGTGTTCCTTTCTCCTCCTGACAGAGAATCTTCTCTCAAATACGTAAAGAAACTGATACAATCTCTATCCGTAGAGTTTTCTAAACATTATGAAATGCGTAAAACATTCATTTTCTTCCACAAAATATCAGTAAGGCCACCTCACAATAAAATTGTAACTTTGTATCATTCAATCTATTTTAACCTAAAATAACATTTATTTGATAGGGAACCTTAATCTAAGCAGCGCCAATGCGCAAAAGATCATGAAAATGAACAATTCCTATCGGTTTTTTATCTTCAACCACGAAAAATGCACCAATCTGATGATCATTAATAAAAGCTGTTGCTGCACCAACAAGTGTATTTGGCTTTACAACTTTAGGAGCTTTGGTCATCACCTCGTCAACATTAAATTTTGATAAATTAAAATGAATGTTACGTGCAAGATCGCCATCAGTTACAATTCCGATTAGTTCACCTTCTTGATTCACAACACCAACACAACCAAAATGTTTTTCCACCAAAACATTCATCGCTTCAGTCATAGCTGTTCCCTGCATAACCAGAGGAATACTATCACCCTCATGCATAATATCACACACGTATTTAAGGCTTGCACCAAGAGAACCACCAGGATGATATATTTTGAAATCCGTTGCGGTAAAACCACGCATTTCTAAAAGAGAAACCGCTAATGCATCTCCCATTGCCAATTGCATAATTGTTGAAGTTGTAGGGGCTAAACCATGGGGGCAAGCCTCTTCTATCTTTGGTAATAATAGCACAATATCAGCTTGTCGTCCTAACACAGAATGCTCATTTGATGTCATTGCAATAAGAGGGATACGAAAACGTGCAGCATAGCTCATAATACCACTTAACTCTTGAGTTTCACCAGACCATGATAAAGCAAGAATAACGTCATCAGAGCCAATCATACCAAGGTCACCATGATTGGCTTCTGCAGCGTGAACAAAAAAGGCAGGTGTTCCAGTTGAGGCTAAGGTTGCTGCAATTTTTGTCCCTATATGACCACTTTTTCCAAGACCAGTAATGACCACATGTCCACGCGCATTTCTAATAGTTTGAACAACCGCTTCAAAAGAAGAAGAAAGACTTTCCAGAAGAGCTTTTTCAAGAGCTTCAAGCCCCTGCTTTTCACTAGCAAGTGTTTTAAGCGCTGATGCTACTGCACCTTGCAAAGCCATACGAGGAGACGGTATTGTCATAATCAAATTCGATCAATAAAATTAAGTGAGAGATCTATATCACTTTTCAACATTAATGGTTTCTAGTAAATTTTTCAATGAAGCAGAAACGTGGCTGTGCATATCAGCGCGTGCTAAAGAAAATGCAACGTTGGCTTCAATAAAACCAGCTTTAGAACCGCAATCAAAAGTGCGCCCTTTTACTTGCAACCCCCAAAAATCTTGCTCATTTGAAAGCCGTATCATAGCATCTGTTAATTGAATTTCATTTCCTGCTCCTCGTTCTTGAGTGGAAAGAATATTAAAAATTTCTGGCTGCAAAATATAACGTCCATTGATGTACAAATTTGATGGTGCCGTTCCTTGTGCTGGTTTCTCTACCATTTTTGTGATTTCAAAACCATTTGCAATCTGTTTGCCTTTCCCAACAATACCATATTTATGTGTTTCTCTAGGATCGCATTCCTGAACTGCTATAATATTCCCCCCACCTGTTTTTTCATAAAGGCTCATCATTTCAGAAAGACAGCCCTTTTTCGCTTGTATCAACATATCCGGTAATAACAAAGCAAAAGGTTCCCCTGCAACTAATTCACGTGCACACCAAAGAGCATGCCCTAGTCCCAAAGGTTGCTGTTGCCGTGTAAAAGACGTTGTCCCTGGCAACGGCTGTAAACGATATAAATGCGCAAGATCTTCTTTCTTTCCACATTCAGCAAGTGTCGTGTATAATTCAACTTGCGCATCAAAATAATCCTCAATGACTGCTTTGTTGCGTCCAGTCACAAAAATAAAATGCTCAATACCAGCTTCCCTCGCCTCATCCACAACATATTGAATAACAGGTTTATCAACAACTGTTAGCATTTCTTTAGGAATCGTTTTTGTTGCAGGAAGGAAACGCGTACCAAGACCTGCTACTGGGAATACTGCTTTCCGGATTTTACGCACACTCACCCTCCTCAATGAATTCATATAACTTTTTTGTTTTATTTATCATATGTTTTTACGAAATGGTAAAAAAGATATCTTATTGTTTTGATTATCATTATAATAGGCAATCAAAAATGTAAAAAGAATCTGAGAATTTATTGAAGGAATTAAAACGAATTATTTATTTCAGTTTTTTCCTATTCTTGATCATATTATCGATTAAACTAAATACAAAATAAAGTTATTGCACATCTAATGAATTGAATATTAATGGGGATTTCAAAATGCAAAAAACAGAATTGAAGAGTTTCTCTTTTTTTTTAGAGAAGTCAATAGCTTGGAGACCCCTTGTCACTGGCTCTGCCATTCTTTTGTCTGCTTTTTTAATGTTTTTTGCATCATTTTCACATGCGGATAGCGGATTTAAACACTGGATTAAAGAGTTTAAAAAAATAGCTATTGCTCACAATATTAGCCCTTCTACGTTTCATATGGCATTTAAAGACATTAATGCCATTGATCCAGAAGTTTTAAAAAGCGCCGCATACCAACCGGAATTTATTGCTCCTTCATGGAACTATTTCGATAATCGTGTCCATGATATTGCTATTATAGAAGGACGGCGCCAAGCAAAAAAATGGAATAAATGGCTTCTTCAAATTGAAGAACGTTTTGGTGTTGACCGTAATATTCTGCTTGCTATTTGGTCAATGGAAAGCAATTATGGGAAAATTTTAGCCAATAAAAGTGTCATGCATGATACCATTCGCTCGCTTGCAACCCTAGCCTATGCCGATAAAAAACGCGAAAAATACGCACATACACAACTTATTTCTGCTATGAAAATTCTACAAAGTGGTGAAATTAAACGCTCTCAACTCACTGGATCTTGGGCCGGAGCATTGGGACATACACAATTTATTCCAAGCAGTTATCTCGCCTATGCTGTTGATATAAATCAAGATGGACGGCGTGATATCTGGAACTTTGTTCCAGATGCTCTGGCTACTGCTGCTAATCTTCTTCACAAAAATGGCTGGCAACCTAATCTTATTTGGGGAGTAGAGGTAAAAGTGCCGCAGGGAAAAAAACTTCCTGAAGGCTGGTATTCCTTTGAACAATGGAAAAAATTAGGTGTAAAATACGCTAATGGGCATCCTCTTCCTACATTAGCTGAACAAGCAATGTTAAAATATCCAGATGGAGAAAAAGGACCTATATTTTTAGTCACAAAAAATTTCTTTGTTCTAAAACGTTATAATAATGCAGATCGTTATGCTCTTGCCGTTGCCCTTCTTGCTGATCGCATTGCTGGACGTCCTGGATTAGTGCATGATTGGCAAAGACCTTTTCAGCCTATTACCTTCCAAGAATGTAAAGAACTGCAATCTCGCTTAAGTGCATTGGGATATTATAAAGGAGATATTGATGGAAAAATCGGAACAGCCTCTCGCAAAGCAATCAAAGCTTTTCAGCTGCATTACGGTCTAAAAGAAAATGGATATCCATCATCTCAAGTGCTTTTTCTCCTTCGCCAACAATAATGGAGAATAAGGTCTTGTCTCTTTTGCGTCTTATATACTTGATATTCTTACTGTTTTCATTTTCTATTGTGGGGATCATACAACCATCCCCAAGTAAAGCAACGAACTTCTTCAAATGGTTGTCACAACATAACAAACAGACGCAACAACCACCGCAAATTATAGAACAAAAAATAAACAAGCCGCAAAAAAAGATCGTAACACAAAAAAACATACAAAAGCTAAAAAATGAGAACGCAAAGCGCATTCTTGTCATAGGAGATTTTACAGCTTCTGCTGTTGCCGATGCACTTAAGAAGTTTTTTATAGATAATAGTGATATCGTTATTATGAACAACACAATGCCAGCTTCCGGATTAGTTCGAACTGATTATTATTCTTGGCAAAGCAATATTTCTAAACTCATTAATCAAAATAACCCCGATGTCATTATCATGATGATCGGGGCCAATGATAATCAACCCATCATAGACTCTCATAGCACGATTAACACAGATCAATCAGAATGGATGCACATCTACAAACAAAGAATTATCGAAATTGCTGAAAGTCTTCATGCCTCTGGAAAATCGTGGATATGGATAGGTCAACCTTCTTTTGGAAATGACCTTTTGACACAAAAAATGAAAATTTTTAATGCGCTCTACAAACAAGTAACAGAAACAGCAGGAGGATATTTTCTTGATATCTGGAGTGGCTTTAGTGATGAAGAAGGAAACTTTTCTTTTTCAGGCTATGATATTAATGGAAAAATGACCAAATTGCGCACCAATAATGGCATGCATTTCACTTCTGAAGGAAAGAAAAAACTTGCTGCTTATTTAGAAAAGCCATTGAAAAATATTTTAAATTTTCATGCCTTTTCTCATGAAAATTCTTACTCAACCGATCAAGTTATTAAAAAACTTATACAAGAATCAGAGAATCAAGAGCCAAGTAAAATTATGCGTCAGCCTCCAATGAGCCTTAATGATATGGTACAACAAAACACCCACCTCATAGGCAGAAAAAAATCAAGTTTTATAGAAAAATCATGGTTTCCACCAAATGGACATCAAAAAGATCGAGCTGATAATTTTTCTTTCCCATAATGTCTATTTAAAATACAAAATCTATTTTCCCCTATAAACAAAAAGCGAATAAGATAAAAACACTGTTTACATAGCTATAATGAAGAGAAAATTTGCATAAATTGCAACTACATCTTTGCGAAGAATATGAAAACGGCATGGTTAGCACCATGCCGTTATATCTTACAATCCACGTTTGTTAATCATTGCCTCTGGTAAAGGCATCCGTCCCCGAAAAGCTTTATAAAGCTCCTCTGGATCACGACTTCCCCCAGCAGAGTAAATAAAACGTTTCAACTTATTAGCAAGCTCTGAATTAAAAACATCTCCCGTTTCTTCAAAAGCCTGAAAAGCATCAGCATCAAGCACTTCTGACCACATATAAGAATAGTAACCAGCGGCGTAACCATCCCCTGAAAATATATGCGTAAAATGTGGAGGACGATGGCGCATAATAATTGTATCAGGCATTTGCAGCTTGTCTAATTCTTGGCGTTCAAACACTGTTGGATCAGTGACTTTTTCTCCTTGGTGAAAAGCCATATCCACGAGAGCTGATGAGATAAATTCAACCGCAGAAAATCCAGCATTAAATGTCTGTGCTGCTAAAACTTTATCTATCAACTCTTGTGGCATAGGAAGCCCTGTTTTTGCATGTATAGCATAAGATTTTAATACTTCTGGTACAGTTAACCAATGTTCATAAAGTTGAGAAGGCAGCTCAACAAAATCACGCGAAACCGATGTTCCCGATACAGATGGCCATACAACATCAGAAAGCAAACCATGCAATGCATGCCCAAACTCGTGAAAAAGCGTACGTGCATCATCAAGAGATAAAAGAGCAACCTCCCCTTTGGATGGTTTAGCAAAATTACAAACATTGTAGATAATGGGCTTTTGTCCGCCTTCCAATTTATGTTGTGATTGCAAACTACTCATCCACGCACCAGACCGTTTTGAAGAACGTGCAAAATAATCACCAATGAAAAGCCCAAGTAAGCTTCCATCAGATTTTTTTACTTCCCATAAACGTGCATCAGGATGCCAAAGTGCAACAGCATTTTTTTCTTCAAATGTAATGCCAAAGAGTTTTTCTGCTACTCCAAAAGCCGCTTTAATCATATGGTCAAGTTGAAAATAATATTTAATTTCAGCGCCATCAAAAGAAAATTTTTCAGTGCGAAGTTTTTCAGCATAATAACGCCAATCCGAAGCTGTTAAAGATTCATTGCTTCCCTGATTATTGGCAAAATTTTGTAATTCAATTTGCTCAGTAGAAGCCTTCGCTTTTGCTCGCTCCCATACAGGCATAAGCAAATTCATAACAGAATCAACACTTTTAGCCATAGTATTATCGAGTTTTAAATCCGCAAAAGATTTATATCCCAATAATTTAGCTTGCTCATCTCGAAGCGCAACAATCTCTAAAATAATGGTTCGATTGTCATTCTTGTTATTATTTTCACCACGTTTAGCCCAAGCTTGGAATGCAACTTTACGCAAATCACGACGATCAGAGAATTTTAAAAAAGGTTCAACAATTGAGCGTGCTAGTGTTAATGCATAGGCTTCTTCACTGCCTCTTTCGTACGCAATTTCTTTCATTGAAGCAATGAGATCTTCCGGTAAACCAGATAAGTCTGTTTGTTTTAAAAATAGAATCCATTCAGCTTCATCGTTTAAGACATTTTGCCCAAAAGTAGCATTTAAAAAAGCGAGTCTTTCATTAATTTCTACAAGCCGTTTCTTCGCTTTTTCATCTAATTTTGCACCATGACAAACAAACTTTTTCCACCATAATTCAAGAACACGTGTTGTTTCATTCTCAAATGTCCCCTGTTGCGACTGTTTATAAAGCATATCTATTTTCGCAAATATCCGCGCATCCATCATCATTTTTGAAGAATAACGAGAAAGTTTTACAACGAACTCTTGCTCTAGCTGTTGAATTAATACATTCGTATGAGCACTAGTGCGTAAGAAAAATATTGAACAGACACGATCAAGCGCTTTGCCGCAAAGCTCAAAAGGCTGCAAAAAATTCTCAAGCGTTGGTGGTTCTTGCACCATCGCAATTGCCTCTAGTTCTTCTTCTGCTTCTTGAAGTGCCTGTTCAAAAGCGGGTTTAAAATCTTCATCACTTATAGAAAAAAAATCAGGAAGACCTGAAAATCCCTTCCAGTCCAGCACTGCTGCTTTTGTCATAATACTTTATGTCTCCATTATAAATTTAAACTGTAACAATTATCTTTACGACACAAATTGATAACATACTAAAACTATTTTGTGAGTTTCAAAACTACCTTTCAAAACGCTATTGAATAAAAAACCTGAAAATCGTACAGTTCTTCCATTTCAAACCATATTATATTGAAGCAATAAAGATTATTCGCTCGCACATCACAATAGAATTGCATATTAACAAAAACACTTGGAGAAAAGCATAATCTCCACTCTTTATAAAATATTGCTGTAGATTCTTTTGAAAATCAAAAACTTCATTAAAGAAATGATGGTAAAAATCAGAACTGATTTTTACATTTACGTTTTTATATTATCCTCAAATTAAGCTGTATTCTCGTTTCAGTGATTCAGAAACTTGTTCATAACTGATAATTTATCCTTGACTTTAACTTAAAATATTAACAATTGGAAATATAGTCGGGGAGGTTTTTTCAAATCTTCCATAAACTTTTGTTTTTATCTCATCTATTATTTAGATTTACAACTCCCCAACTCTTCAGGAGGGACTTTATCATGACTGAAATTAAAACGGCCTTCGACTTCAAAAATTTTTCTCCTGAAGCTCTCGCTGAAAAATTAAAAAATCAGCATTTTGCAGACTCTATTGATATCATCAATGATCTCGATATCATGGAACGTGTCACTATTCTTAGTCTTCTACCTCTTGATTATGTTATCGAACTTTTTGATAAACCAGAGCTTGAGCAACCTGCTGCCATCCTAGAACTTCTCCCTATAAATCGTGCTGTTGAAATTCTTGATGGCATGTCTGCCGATGCTGCTGCAGACGTCTTTCAAGAAATGGATAAAGAAACCCGCACACGACTTTATGCCTTGCTTAACCCCTTAACGCGCGCTGAACTTAAAAAACTCACCAGTTATCCTGACCATACAGCAGGAGCACTGATGACAACAGAGTTTATAGCCGTTCCTTCGAACTGGACCATACAAAAAACTTTGGATCACATTCGTGAAGTCGAGCGAACACGTGAAACAGTTTATACCAGCTATGTGATTGATCCTAAAACAGGTACTCTTCTCAAAGCTGTTTCACTGCGTAACCTTATTCTTGCCTCACCTGATGAACAAATTCTTAATGTCCCTACCCATGACTCGCCCATTACAATATCGCCCTTCACACATCATGAAGATATCGCACGCCTTTTCCAACGCCATGATCTTCTCTCTGTGCCTGTAGTTGATGAAAGTAACCATGTCATTGGCATTGTAACCGTTGATGACGTGCTTGATACTATGGTCGATGAGATGAATGAAGATGCCTATAAATTTGGGGGTATGGAAGCGCTTAATAAGCCCTATATGCAAATTAAGTTTCCTGAAATGATGAAAAAACGTGGCGGGTGGCTCGCTTTACTCTTTATCGGTGAAATGCTGACAGCAAGCGCTATGCAGCATTTCGAAACAGAACTCGAAAAAGCGATTATTCTTACACTGTTCATACCTCTCATTATGAGCTCAGGAGGAAATTCCGGCTCACAAGCTACATCCCTTATTATCCGTGCATTGGCTTTACGTGAACTCACATTAAAAGACTGGTGGAAAGTTATTATTCGTGAAATTCCAACAGGATTATCCCTTGGTCTCTTACTCGGAATTATTGGTGTTACGCGCATTGCTCTTTGGCAAAAACTGGGTATCTACGACTATGGCCAACATTGGATTGCTATTTCGACAACAGTGGGTACAGCTTTAGTTGGAATCGTTACCTTTGGTTCTCTTTCTGGATCTATGTTGCCTTTTATTCTTAAAGGTTTAAAATTTGATCCAGCAAGTGCTTCTGCTCCTTTTGTGGCAACTTTAGTAGATGTCATGGGCATTATAATCTATTTTTCTGTAGCTTCCCTCATTTTGTCAGGAACTCTCCTTTAAACATGTAAAGTAAAAACTCTTACTTATGGAAAAATCTTGTCATGTAACCTAAGATTCTTTCCATAAGAGAATAAGCTTTATTATTTATTTTTCTAGCGCACCGCTCTATAGATAATTTATTATTTTTTTTGAATAATAGCTCCGAATAGCGTAATTTCACCTCATCATAAAGCTTCTCATATTAAATCGATTAAAGTCATCTTCTTGCCAGTCACAAACGAGATCGGTGTATGGCTAAAAACTATTCAAGAAAAAATAAAATACTTCTTATATCATCTCTCTCTCGTATCAAAAACTGGCGCAATATTGACAGCTGAGAAAGAATAATAATGATGATACTCAACAAGCTTTATATTTCTTCACAAAGGCGTTAATAGTATACTATTCGCGTATGTTATATCATTTATGAGCCCTATCATGGAATGGATGTAGTGTACATTAAGCGATCTCTCTTAAGTACATGAATATGCAACAAAAAGTATATTCTGTTTAAAGTGTTCTGTTTGGCATGAAAAGCATACTCCTATTAGAGAATGCAATTAACAAAAAAGTGTAAGGCAATGCACTATCTCCATGGTTTAAAAAATATTACTTTAGATGCTTTTGAAATCATAAATTGGATTAACGGCAAAAATGGGAATTTTCTTTGGATACCTTCATATTCTTTCTAAATAAGACTGTATTCCGGGTTCATAAATAAATCAAAAGATATAACTCTTGCCCTAATCTGGCATACAAAAGCTAGAACTTCTTATAAAATTCTTAATCGTCTCAATATTTACCTCAAATACACGATTGCATTAGATCTGGATTTTGATTGACAAGTTATTGAATAAGAAAAAGCTTTATTTAGAATAAAAATATTGTAAAATTGTCAATAAATTGGCTATGGATTGAGAGATATTCCGGATTTTTATCAATCTCTTTGCAAAACAACAACAACAACAATACCGCTAGCTTTATACTTACTTACTCTTACAAGAATTCATATAAATTTCTTGTGTCATATTGATAAAAATCAAATTGACTGTGATTTTTGGGATAATTCTTAGCTCGAGAATAGAACATACGTATTATAAAAAACTTTTACGAAGCTTCAGAAATTGAAGCTCAATAGAGCCTTAAAGACTTGGATAAATAGTTTTGCCATAAAAATATTGCCTCCATCTTCCAAAATTATAAAAAAACATGTAAAAGGTTTTCTAATAATCAGGCAAAGAATATAAAGACTTTGCCTCAAATGAAATTTCATTAAACGAAAAGAAGAAAATTTATGCGATTGCGTAACATTGCCATCATTGCCCACGTTGACCATGGGAAAACAACGCTTGTAGACGGGCTTCTCAAGCAATCAGGAAACTTCCGTGATAATCAACGTACAAGCGAACGTATGATGGATTCAAACGATATTGAGAAAGAACGCGGAATTACAATCCTAGCGAAAGTGACATCTGTTGTTTGGAAAGATACTCGAATTAATATTGTTGATACACCAGGACACGCTGACTTTGGTGGAGAAGTTGAACGCATCCTCAATATGGTTGATGGAGCCATCGTCCTTGTTGATGCAGCTGAAGGACCAATGCCACAAACAAAATTTGTCGTTGGCAAAGCATTGAAAGTAGGTTTGCGCCCTATTGTTGCTATTAATAAAATTGACCGACCTGATGCACGCGTTGATGAAGTTATTAATGAGGTTTTTGACCTTTTCGCTGCTCTTGACGCAACTGATGAACAGCTTGATTTTCCCATTCTTTATGGTTCAGGACGCGATGGATGGATGGCTGAAGCCCCCGAGGGACCAAAAGATCAAGGATTAGGTCCTTTATTTGATCTTGTAACGCGGCATGTTCCTTCCCCTAGCGTCGCAGAAGGCCCGTTCCGCATGATTGGAACTATTCTTGAAGCAGATCCGTTTTTGGGACGAATTATTACAGGTCGTATTCATTCCGGCTCTCTAAAACCCAATCAAAATGTCAAGGTTCTGGGACAAGATGGAAAACTTTTAGAAACTGGGCGGATTTCAAAAATTCTAGCATTTCGTGGTCTAGAACGGCAACCTATTGAAGAAGGAAGTGCTGGTGATATTGTTGCGATTGCAGGTCTGCAAAAAGGTACCGTCGCTGATACTTTCTGTGATCCTACGGTTAATGAACCCCTTACTGCCCAACCAATTGATCCTCCTACTGTGACGATGAGTTTTCTCGTCAACGATAGCCCCCTTGCAGGAACTGAAGGAGATAAAGTAACAAGTCGTGTCATTCGTGACCGATTGTTAAAAGAAGCTGAAGGCAATGTCGCTCTTAAAATTGAAGAATCAGCCGATAAAGATTCTTTCTACGTTTCAGGACGAGGAGAATTACAGCTTGCAGTTCTTATTGAAAATATGCGCCGTGAAGGATTTGAGCTTAGTGTTTCACGTCCACGTGTTGTTATGCAAAAAGATGAAAATGGAACAATTCTTGAGCCAATCGAAGAAGTTGTTATCGATGTCGATGAAGAATATTCCGGTACTGTTGTACAAAAAATGTCTGAACGTAAGGGTGAAATGGTAGAATTACGTCCTTCTGGAGGTCATCGTGTCCGCCTTGTCTTTTACGCCCCAACTAGAGGACTTATTGGTTATCAATCTGAACTTTTAACGGACACACGTGGTACAGCAATTATGAATCGCCTTTTCCATGCTTATGAACCTTATAAAGGAGACATTGCTGGTCGCGTTAATGGTGTTATGATTTCTAATGACAACGGTGAATCTGTTGCTTATGCTCTTTTTAATCTTGAAGATCGTGGACCTATGATCATTGATGCAGGTGTGAAAGTCTATCAAGGTATGATTATTGGCATCCACTCACGCGATAATGACTTAGAAGTTAATGTGTTAAAAGGAAAAAAACTTACTAATATGCGCGCTTCCGGAAAAGATGAAGCGGTAAAGTTAACGCCTCCCATTAAAATGACATTAGAACGTGCCTTATCATGGATACAAGATGATGAACTTGTGGAGGTAACCCCTAAAAATATTCGTCTACGCAAACTCTATCTTGATCCCAATGAACGTAAACGTTTTGAAAAAACACGTGCATCAATTTCAAGTTAATTTCATAATCTCTTTGGTAAAATATTTAATTGTATTGAGCCTCACTATATTCCAGAAAGGATGTCTCTATGAATATTAAGGAAATACCCGTAGGCAAAAATCCACCAGAAGATATTAACGTTATTGTGGAAGTCTCTCTTGGTGGTCAGCCAATAAAATATGAGATGGATAAAAAGTCGGGTGCATTATTTGTTGACCGTTTTCTTCATACATCGATGGTTTATCCTGGAAATTACGGTTTTGTCCCTCATACGCTTTCAGATGATGGTGATCCTATTGATGTCCTTATCTGTAATACCCGTCCACTTATACCTGGTTGTGTTATCAATGTTCGCCCCATCGGAGCTCTAATGATGGAAGATGATGGTGGTAAAGATGAAAAAATTATTGCCATTCCCACGACAAAATTAACAAAACGCTATATCAATATTCATGACTATACAGATCTGCCCGAGATTACACTCAAACAAATTGAACATTTCTTCAAGCATTATAAAGATCTGGAACCTGGAAAATGGGCTAAAATTGAAGGATGGCGTGATAAAAACTTTGCTCATGAATTAATTAAGCAAGCTGTTGAGCGCAATAAAAAAGTATAACGATTTTAATAAAATAAAGCCTATAAAAAATAGGCTTTGTTCTTTATTTTTTCTACGAGATGCAATCTCTAAAGGATTGCCATATCTGCTTTAGCTCTTCTAAATGTGTTGAAAAGTAAAGTTGTTTGTAGCGAGATATTGCGCCGCTTTTCAGAGAAATAGAAGAAGATGGGATTTTCCACTGCTTCGCAAGAAATTTAATGAGAGCTTTATTCGCTTTTCCATCTTCAGGAACAGCACGAAGGCGTATAACCAGATATTGCTTTTCACCATCCCTACATTCAACCCCTATTATTTTGTCAACAGATGATTTGGGAATGAGATATACAAATAAAATCAAGTTATTTTTATCAACTTGATAAAACATGTATTCGCCTCAAGTAACATTTCTATACATACATGTTTGCGTAAACACGCCACATAAAAGTACGAATAAAATAAATAATAACGAACACTATAATAGGTGAAATATCAATTGTTCCCAAATTGGGTAAAATTTGCCGGATACGGCTTAGAACGGGATTTGTAAGACGATATAGAAAGCTTCCTATCAAAACAACAAAGCGATTGCGTGAATTTATGATATTAAAGACATAAAGCCAAGAAAAAATGACACTAGCGATTAAAATATCAATATAAATCTCAAAAATCAAATCAATCGTTCGAAGCAATGCATAAATCATGCGTCATCCCTTTCAATCAAGGAAACAGAAGAGCGTATAGAAAACCTTCATTAAAGCAGGCCTGTGTATCAAAAAATGGTTTTATATTTCAATACTCTTTTTTCTTGAATAAAAACCAGACATCTAAATTCTTCATCTCTCTATTTAATGACGATGCAGTTAGAAAACAAATATCAAAATTAAAAATAGCACATAAAATAGAAGAAACGGCAAAAAATCTGAATATCCCTTATAGGATTAATCTTAAATCTCATCGTTTTAATTATTAATTATAAAAAACAAACAAACTAAAAGCGGCCTTTAAAAGGCCGTTTTTAGTTTTAAAATTATTTTTGCAAAGCAGTCAAACGATTAAGAGCACTGCTAAAACCATCTAGCTGAACAAATAAATCATTCAAAGCTGGTTCACCTGCAGCAGCAATTGTCATCGCCAACTTTAACTGTTTTCCAGAACGCAAAGCTGCTACGTGATTTTTGTCAAAAACGACAGGAACCACACAACCTGCTGGCACACAAGTCCTTATACCAGTTTCAATAACAGCTTTCCCTTCATCAACTTGCAAACGAACAGGTTTAGAAACCAAAATGCCAAAAGGAACGGTTAAGCTACCTGATACAACACCCTCAGCATTGAGAATAAGGCTCATAGCCACAACAACACGCCCTTGCTCATTTACTTCTTGACGATGCATAAAGCAAACTTTTTTCCCTTCTTGTAACCCACAATTAATGGTCCACAAGCCATAGGTTTCAGTTAAAGAAGAAGCACCATTTGGTAATGTCTCTACTGCATCTTTTGGTGCAGAAGGCTTTGAACCTGTTGCAAATGCAACAGATGAAATACTCAAAAGAGTACAAACTATAAGTAAATTAAATAACTTTTTCATTTTATATCCCTGTTCTTTACATAAAAGAGAAACATATTTATTATTTATAAATTAATATAAAGCATCTCAATACAAAAAGCTTTCTTATAATCATATAGCTTTTATAACAACCGAAGGCTACCTCGAAATTCGCTAACAACTTTCATATAAACATGCTTTTTAAAAGAAACAACAATTAAAGGAAGGGTTTCTAGATCAACCCATTTCCATTGATCGAACTCCGCTTTATTGCCTTCTGGCGGCGGATTAATCGCAATTTCAGAAAGCTTTCCTGTAAACTGGAAAGCAAACCACTTTTGTATTTGTCCACGATATTTATTGCTTAATGTGCACCCAATAAGTTCTTGTGGAAAATCATAGTGAAACCAATTTTGTGCTTCTTTAATCAACTTTATAGATCGAATACCCGTTTCTTCATAAAGTTCACGATACGCTGCATCTAATGGTTTTTCATCTTCATCAATCCCTCCTTGAGGAAGCTGCCAACGATGAGATATGTCAATATCTGCATCTGGATGAATGGGCATCATTAAACGACGCCCAACCCACACTTTACCCTCATGATTAAAGACAACAATCCCAACACATTTGCGATATGGAAGAATCTTCAAATTAATACCTGCATCCATTTAATATTCCTCAAAATCGCAAGCTATAGATATCAATTCTCACTTTAACACATCCTTATTGGGATCTGGTGGAAATGCTGCATTTACCATTTCACCTCGTAATAGTTTATAGGCCTCATTCAATTGAATATCATCTTTAGGGTCTTTGGGAACAAAAGCAGCTGAACCAGATCCTTTATTACTCTCTCGTTTTCCTTTGATATGTCCTTTTAATGCAGACTCACCAACTTTTACATCATAACCCTTATATTTTTCGGGGAGTGGCTGCTCTACAATAATATCAGGCGTGATCCCTGTTCCTTGAATAGAAGTGCCAGATGGCGTGTAATAAAGTGCTGTTGTTAAGCGTAAAGCCCCATTTTCACCCAAAGGAATAATTGTTTGAACAGATCCTTTACCAAAAGACTGCGTCCCTAAAATTGTTGCACGACGATGATCTTGCAATGCACCCGCAACAATTTCGGAAGCACTTGCCGAACCACCATTAATAAGAACAATGAGCGGTTTTCCATTGATGACATCACCTGGCTTCGCATCAAATCTTGTCACATCACTCTTTTTGCGCCCACGAGTCGACACAATTTCACCTTTATTGAGAAAAGCACTCGAAACATTAACAGCTTGATCTAAAAGCCCACCCGGATTAAGCCGCAAATCAAGAACGTAACCTTTTAGCTTATCTTCAGGAATTTTAGATTGGATATCTTTAATTGCCGCTAGAAGATTATTTAATGTCTGCTCAGAAAACTGAATAACTCTCACATATCCAATGTCACCCTCAACCCGATATTTCACCGCTTTTACTTTGATAATATCACGAATAATCTTCACTTCAAATGGCTTATCAACGCCAGAACGAATAATTGTTAAGGTAATTGATGTTCCAGGAGCACCTCGCATCTTATTAACAGCTTCATTCAATGTTTGACCATTCGTTTGTACATCATCAATTTTTGAAATAAGGTCTCCTGCTAGAATACCTGCTTTTGAAGCAGGAGTATCATCCATTGGTGAAACAACTTTAATTAAGTTTTTTTCCATAGTGACCTCAATACCAAGACCTCCGAACTCTCCTTTCGTAGAATCCCGCATATCCTTGGCTTCTTCGGCATTCAAATAAGATGAATGAGGGTCCAGTGATGTGAGCATGCCATTGATAGCATTTTCAATAAGCTTTTTATCATCTGGAACTGTAACATATTGCATACGCACACGCTCAAAAACATCGCCAAATATAGCTAGCTTTTTATATGCATTATCTTCATTATTCGCAGCAACAGACTGCACCATAATCATTGAACAGGCGCCGAGCAATACCCCAGCGACCAAAAGAATAACTTTACGAATCATTTTGGCTCCTTCTTATTTTTTCAGTCTGCCACCAAGGAGTTGGATTTACAGGTTTTCCCTGCTTTCTAAACTCAATGTAAAGCATTGGAGAAGTTTTTCCTATATCCAATGCAACACTGTTTGAAATAAATTGCATCTCCATTATACCCAGAGGCTCACCTGAAAGAACAAACTGCCCCTGTTTTACATTAATTCTCGACATTCCAGTAAGAATGATATGATAACCATTTCCAACGTTGAGAATGATTAAATGTCCGTAAGAACGAAATGGCCCAGCAAAAGCAACAAAAGCATCCACAGGTGATATAACAACAGCTCCTGACTCTGTTTCTATCGTTTCACCAAAGCGCGTAATCTGCGAACTTTTGTTAGAGTGATGTATTCTTTTTCCTGAAACAGGAAAAAGTAAAGAACCTTTTCGGCTTTCAAAATTGGACTGTTCTAACAATTGCAAACTTTTCCGTACCTGTACTGATGCATCAGAGCTAAGTTTTGACTGACGATCAAGCTCTAAAATCAATTCTTCCAAAGACTGCGCTTTTTTAGCAAGAGCAATATTTTTTCGTTGCTGTTCTGTAAGTTCTTTTTCTGATTTTGTTTGTAGTTTGTTTTTTTTGTCTAATAAAAGCTCTAAACGTTTTCGCTGCTCTGCTTGATTTTGCAGTTTTGTCTTTAATCCTGTATATTCCCTAGTAATGGAATTACTCAAATTGGTCAACTCCTTGAGTTTTACTGTTAAATCTCGTGTTTTCTCCTGCATCTGAGGAATAACTGTACCTAATAAAACAGAACTACGTATAGAAGCCAACGCGTCCTCTGGCTGTATCATAAGAGCAGGAGGCGGATTCAATCCCATACGCTCCAAAATTGCAAGAACTTCTGCAAATTCAGCACGACGATTTTTTAAACTTTGATAGACTTGTACCCGCTTTTCTATCATTTTTTTAAGCTTTTCTTCCCTTTTAGCAATATCATCTGCTACTATACGTTCTTCTTTAGCCGCCTTTATGAGTGCATCACTCAAAACACGTTGATCTTTTTTTAAATGCTCAACTTGATGCATAAGAAAAGCAACACGCTCACGCGAAAGTGAAATATTTTGGCGAATTTCTCCCAATTCTTTATGGACTTCCGTACTCCTCATTGTATCTTCCGCATGCGATACAGAAAAGCAAAAAAACATACTCAAGAGCAGAATGACAAATATGACGCACTCCTCATATAAATATAGCATCTTTCTATGAAGAAGCTTTTTCATTTGCAAAAACCATGACACCTCATCGTATACATTAGAGATGCTTTAAATGGTGTCAGCTAAAACAATATTAATAAACATATAAATAAGTGCTAAAAATTGAACAAAAATATTAAAAACGATGATACGGATGATTATTTTCAATTGTTACAGCGCGATAAAGTTGTTCTGTAAGAAGAATACGTGCAATTTGATGTGGCCACGTCATCAAACCAAAAGATAAAAGAAAATCAGCACGCTTCCTTATTTGCTCATTATGCCCATCAGGTCCTCCCAAAGCAATGACGACATCTCGAATTCCCTCATCACGATAACACCTCAATTTTTCAGAAAAAGAAGTTGACGAAATCGATTCTCCACGCTCATCTAACACAATTAATCGACATTTTTCAGGTAAAAATTCAATAAGTTTTCTCCCCTCTTCCTCCATACGTTGACAAACTGTTTGAGCACGACTTTCTGGTATCTCTTGTAACTTTTTTAAATGAAAGCCTACAGCACCAGAACTTTTAGAAAAACGATCCAAATAATGTTGAACCAATGTTTGCTCTGCCCCACTTTTCATACGACCAACCGCAAAAATAGAAATTTGCATTTTAATGATCTCCGAAGAGAAGCAAAGCCGTATCGTTTAAATCCGGCGTCATCCATATTTTTTCTAAATTATAAAAAAGACGAATTTCTGGACGAAAAAGATGAATGATAATATCACCTGTATCAATCAATACCCAGTCACCTCCAGCAAGCCCTTCTACACGCGCAAGCCCCTGCCCACTATCTTTCCAAGTATGTAATAAATGATCAGCAACAGAAGATACATGACGCTGCGAATTTGCTGAAGCTATGACCATATAATCAGCCAAAGATGACTTCCCTCGAATATCAATAGCAACAATATCTTCTGCTTTTGTATCTTCTAAACTCTTGAGAATAACTTCAAGACTCTCACTAACAGAAAAAACTTTTTTTTCTTTTGAAGGCATAATATCATAAGAGTGTTTGTGTGCAACGTTTTTCAGATCAATATCCTTTCTTATCGTTGTGTAATGTCAAAAAGAGACTTCTTTAGAAAGAAGCAGAATCTTATGAAATGTTCAAGAAAAATCATTCTTCTCCAAACGAAGGTTTGTTGAAGATTGAAAAGATAAAGGTCCATGCAAATAAGTCCAAACTGGCGGTTTTATAAAAGGTAAGCGCCCACTTTCTCTCTCATCCAAACGAAATCGGCGATAAATCTGTGCCATAGGAGAAAAGAGTGCCGACCTATGGCCTAAAGGACGATCAATAATCGCAATAGGAAGCATAGAGACAATATCACGCCATCGATACCAATGATGTATCGTTGTAAAACTATCCGCTCCCATAATCCATACAAAATTTACACCACTGTAATGGGTAAGAATATGGAAAATTGTATCTACCGATACTTTGCTCCCTATAGCTTTTTCAAAACCTGTCAAGCGAATTTTCGGATGGTCAATAAGTTTAAAACTTAATCGCATTCTCTCCTCTAAAGGGAGTAACTGTGTACAATCCTTTAAAGGATTGCCTGGACTAACCATCCACCATAACTGATCAAGATGTAAACGCCGAATGGCAATTTTTGCAACGAGAAGGTGCCCCGCATGCGGCGGATTAAAAGAACCACCAAAGAGACCTACAACATTAGATCTTTCAACATGTGGCATACAATTTTTCCATGGAAAAAATAGGCTTTTCAAACTCTAACCTGACCATTTCCTTTAACATGATATTGAAATGATGTTAGCTGTTCAACACCTATGGGACCACGTGCATGCATTTTTCCTGTTGCGATACCAATTTCCATTCCAAAACCAAATTCACCTCCATCAGCAAACTGTGTCGATGCATTGTGTAATAAAATAGCTGAATCTAAATGATTAAAAAAGATCTTCACCACTTCCAAATCCTCAGCAATAACCGATTCCGTATGTCCTGATGAATAACGCTTGATATGAGCAATAGCTCCCTCAACCCCCTCAACCGTTTTAACAGAAAGAATAGCATCAAGATATTCATGTGACCAATCTTCTTCAGAGGCTAATTTTACATCTGGCATAAGAAAAACAATATCTTCTGTGGCGCGAATTTCACATCCCTTCTCCTGTAAAGCAGTTAAAACAGGAAGAAACTTTTTTAATGCTTGGCTGTCAATGAGAACTGTCTCAACAGCACCGCATATCCCTGTTCGCCGCAGCTTTGCATTTAAAACAATATTGCGTGCCATATCTAAATCTGCCGATTTATCAATATAAATATGACAAAGTCCCTCCAAATGAGCAAAAATTGGAACACGTGCATCAGACTGAACGCGGGCAACAAGGCTCTTTCCACCACGTGGTACGATCACATCAATCGCTCCATCCAATCCTTTGAGCATTTCCCCAACGGCAGCACGATCTGTCGTTCCAACCATTTGGATAGCATCTTTGGGTAAACCAGAGCGCTCTAATCCTTGTACCAACGCACAATGAAGTGCATGAGAAGAATGAAAGCTATCCGAACCACCGCGCAAAATCGCAGCATTGCCCGCTTTTAAACACAAAGCACTCGCATCAATTGTAACATTTGGGCGACTCTCATAAATAATGCCAATTACACCAAGAGGTGTTCTTACACGACTTATATGAAGCCCATTGGGGCGTGTCCACGCACTTATGACCTGCCCAACAGGATCAGATAAATGAGCAACTTGACGAACACTATCTATCATTGCACCCAAACGCAATTCATCTAATCTAAGCCTATCAATCATTGCTGCTTTCAAATTATTCTGAGCAGCCTTCTCTAAATCCAAACAATTCGCCTGTAAAATTTCATCTGAGTAAGCCTCTAGGCTTAAAGCGATCATTTCTAATGCATTGTTCTTTTGCTCAGAAGAAGCAACAGCCAATGCTGCAGCGGCATAGCGTGCTTTTTGTCCCATATCTTTCATTTTTTCTTCTAAAGTCATCGTATCATCCACTCTGCCAAAATAATAAAAACAAAAGTAACTTTTTTAAACAGAATTGATCAAGCAACGTACAATCATATCATTACGATGCACCATAGCAGAGCGCGCCTCATACCCAAGAATAGCTTCAATTTCTTCACTTTTATGTCCTATAATGCGTACAGCCTCATCTTTGTCATAGCTTACAAGTCCACGCGCAATCTCAACTCCATCTGTACCAACAATTGCAACCGTATCCCCACGCTGGAAATTTCCCTCAACGCCAATAACCCCTGCTGCTAATAATGATTTTCCTGATTCAAGAGCCCTAATGGCTCCTTGATCAATCGTCAAAACACCAGATGGATCTAAATGACCAGAAATCCATGTTTTCCAAGCATTGACAGATTTCTTACTTGCTGCAAAAAAACTCTTGCGTTCACCTTTGTCAATTGCAGCAAGGGGATTCATACGTTTGCCTGAAGTGATAATCATCGCCGTTCCAGCAGCATTAGCTATTTTTCCGGCATCAAGCTTAGTCTTCATTCCTCCCCGCGAAAACTCTGAAGCAGCAACATCTGCCATTTTTTCGATATCATGCGTAATGGATGCAACAAAAGGTATAAATTCAGCCGTAGGATCTCTATGGGGAGACTTTGTATAAAGACCATCAATATCAGATAAAAGTATTAAAAGATCTGCCCTCACCATTGTTGCCACACGTGCAGCTAAACGGTCATTATCACCATAACGAATTTCAGTTGTCGCAACAGTATCATTCTCATTAATAACAGGCACAGCTCCCAAATATAAAAGCATCTCAATCGTTGCACGTGCATTGAGATAACGTCTTCGCTCCTCCGTATCAAATAAAGTAAGCAAAATTTGGCCTGTTTTGAGCCCATGTTGAGCAAGCGCATCACCATAGGTTTTCGCTAACTCAATTTGCCCCAAAGCAGCACATGCCTGACTTTCTTCCAATTTCAAAGCCCCCTTAGGAAGCTGTAGCAATGTCCTTCCTAAAGCAATAGCCCCTGAAGACACCAATAATATCTCTACACCTTTTTTGTGTAATCCAACAACATCACTGATCAAACTTTTAAGCCATTCAACCCGTAACCCTGTCTGAGGATCAACCAAAAGTGCAGATCCAATTTTGACCACGATACGTTTATAGTGTGTGAGTTTTTGCAATCCAACAGCCATCTCAATCAATCCTGCTATCCCCACCGTTCTCCTCTTTACGTGAAATTTCAATAATACGTGCACCAGCACGCAGCACATTTTCTAAACCTTCGCGACTAACCGCAGAAAACATCATAACAGGTTGATCCGTTACTCTTTGTAAAGCTTCCTGTTTCGTTTTACGCTCGTCAACCGTGAGCGTATCTATTTGGCTTAAAGCGACAATTTCAGTCTTATTACTTAGATTGTTTCCATAAGACTCAAGTTCATGACGCACAATTTGATATGCTTTTGCAACATCTTCTTCTTGAGCAGAAATCAAATGAAGGAGGACACGACAACGTTCCACATGTCCTAAAAAACGGTCTCCAATTCCCACCCCTTCATGGGCTCCTTCGATTAACCCCGGAATATCAGCCAAAACAAATTCACGACCATCAATTCGTACAACACCAAGATGAGGATGTAGAGTGGTAAAAGGATAATCTGCAACTTTTGGTTTTGCAGCCGTCACAGAAGCTAAAAAAGTCGATTTCCCAGCATTTGGTAAACCAACAAGTCCCGCATCAGCAATTAACTTCAAACGAAGCCATATTGCACGCTCTTCTCCAGACAAACCTGGATTTGCACGACGCGGTGCCCGATTTGTCGATGTTGTAAAGTGAAGATTGCCAAAACCGCCATTCCCGCCTTTTGCAAGGCGATAGCGCTGTCCCACTTCCGTTAAATCACAGATTAACGTTGTATTATCTTCTTCAAAAATTTGCGTCCCAACCGGAACTTTAAGGATGACATCATCACCCTTCTCACCCGTCATATTACGCCCCTTGCCATGTCCCCCTGTTTTTGCTTTAAAATGTTGTTGGTATCGATAATCAATCAGCGTGTTAAGCCCATCAACAACAAGCGCCCAGACATCACCTCCCCGCCCCCCATTCCCCCCATCAGGCCCCCCAAATTCTATGAATTTTTCACGACGAAATGATACTGCTCCGGAACCTCCATTACCAGAACGAATATAAACTTTAGCTTGATCAAGAAATTTCATTGGAAGCGCTCACTGAGGAATCAATCTTTCTACCTCTATAGGCAATATATTAATTTTACCAGTTTTTCATCATTGTTAACAGAGAAACTCTAAATATCTCTGAATAACTATTTGAAAAAATCATCATACTTAAATACATGCGTAAAGTTAAGCTTTTTCAAATACGTAAGTAAAGTTAAGCCTTCTTAAAAGAAGGTGCTATTCTTGTATTTTTGTTTTTCCCTTAAATTCAAGCGCTAAAAGATAAAGCTCCACTGATTCTGATCGGCTTGCGGGTGGTTTAACATGATAGACTTTTTTAAAATGCTGTTTTAGTATTGTGAGAAGAGTGTTTTCTGCTCCACCTTGAAAAGCCTTTGCCAAAAAATGCCCACCAGGTTTTAGAACAGAAAGAGCAAAATCAGCAGCAACTTCACATAAATAAATCGTTCTTAAATGATCTGTTTGACGATGTCCTGTTGTTGGTGCAGCCATATCAGAAAGCACAACATCCGGCTTTGTTCCTAAAGCATCAATTAATTTCTGCGGTGCATCTGCATGTAAAAAATCCATTTCCAGCATTACAACCCCAGGCAACGGATCAACATGCAAATAATCAATACCAACCACGCTAGGCTTTTCATCACTTGACCCTACTATATGCCCAGCCACCTGACACCATCCCCCAGGTGCTGCTCCTAGATCAATAACCTTTTGTCCTTTTTTCAAAAAACTATAACGTTCATTAATTTCAATGAGTTTATAAGCCGCACGTGAACGATAACCATCTACTTTTGACTGATGAACATAAGGATCATTCAGATGCCTCTCTAACCATCGCCGTGATGAAGCTTTAATGGTTCCTGCTTTCTTTTTTACGCGCTGATATAATTCATGTGACCCTGAACCTCCATAGCCACCCTTGGGTGTTTTTGTTATTTTTTTCATCGTTATTCATTGTCTCCATATTTAGTTCTCTAACGCTTGAAATCTCTGCTCTTTCTATGACGACACCATACACCATCGCGTAACATCAGCTCTATTAAAATTCCTTCCCTTAATCCACGATCAGCAACCCTTAAACGCTGACTTGGCCAAACTTCTCGAATAACATCTAAAATTGCACAACCAGCTAAAACTAAATCTGCTCTCTCTCGCCCAATAAAAGGACTTATTACGCGTTTTTCTATATCCCATGACAATAGGCGTTTTGTCATAAGAGTAATGTCTGCATCATTCATCCAAATGCCATCCACTTTTCTTCTATCATAACGCTCTAAATTAAGATACATTCCTGCTAAAGTCGTAACTGTACCAGAGGTTCCCAAAAGATGAAACTTCGGACCTTGCGCTAACTCTCCTAATTTATGACGATCTGAAAAATTATTTAACAACCTTCGTACATAGCTTTTCATTTTTTCAAAATCGTCTAAACTAATATTATTTCCTCCAAAACGTTCAGCAAGTGTAACAACACCAACAGGAAGAGAAGTCCAAGCGATAATCTGTCCAGATAAACGAAAAGAACGTTTTTGAGAAACATCAAGGAGAACAATTTCTGATGATCCTCCTCCAATATCAAAAAGCACAATTGCATCAATATTTGGCTCAACAAGCGTACTGCACCCTGTAACCGCAAAACGCGCTTCTGTTTGCCGATCAACAATTTCCAATTCAAGACCTGTTTCATCCAAAACACGCTGAATAAAATGCCTACCATTTTCCGCTGAACGGCAAGCTTCCGTTGCAATCAAACGATAACGCTTAATATGCCTTTGTTTTAACTTTAAATGACAAATCTTTAATGCTTCAATCGCACGATCCATAGCTTGCGTATTAAGAAAACCGTTATTTATTAAACCTTCTCCCAATCGTACAATACGAGAAAAAGCATCAACAACACGAAAATATCCAGGTTTACTGGGAGATGCGATAAGAAGACGACAATTATTCGTTCCCAGATCAAGCGCCGCATAAAGAGGTGGGGATTTTACTTGAGAAAACCGTCGAAGAAAAGGAACTTTGAGTTTTTTTGTTTTTTGAGCTCCTATCATTGTCTGACCATGAAACTCAAAAGCTGTTTCCGATTGAATAAAAACCTGTTTCTGTTTACAATATTTTTTTCTCTGTTGTCCCTTTATATCAACAAATATGGAGTGTGCCTCTGTTCGTGACAATGCAGAACGATTGTTTTTATTACTACCACACGGATCATAGAACTGATCTGCTTTAGTATCGCATGTTTCTCCTCGCTTCAACTCTTTTGAACCATAATTTAACGGGGTCATTTCTCTCATCCCTTGAGCGTTTCCCCCAATAAATAAACGCAAAAACTTTTCTACTCACTCCTAAATAAAGCAACAATGCAGCATCAAATGATAAAAGAAACCATTCCTTCTTTTTCTATCATCAAAATTTTCTACGCTAGCATTATTCAGATTTTGGTATAATCTTTTGGTTGTTTTCATGAAATCATTCTTCTCTTTATGAATTGAAAACTATAAATTAATCGTTTACGTTCACATTAATTTTTATAAATTATGCTCTTTTCTTTATACCATTTACCGGAGCACACCTCTATTGTAACAAACCTACACTATCATACTATTTGCTGACTCTTAAGGTTACAACAACCTATACATTAGTACGGCTTATAAGAAAAATTTTTTTAATCTCGTTATCCACACACGAGCCTCGTTTGTTATATACAATGAAATAGCTTTGATTATGCTGGAATAAAAGTTCTGTAGTACTCACAATGCAATTACAATAGCTGTTATTTTGTGAATACCAATAAAAACTATCGTTCAAAAAAATCTCTAGAATTATAAATTTATCTGAAAAATATTAATACATAACCAGACCGCTTAAAAAAAGAATTTAGTCTACTCATTATTGTAAGAAATAAATCGATTATTTCTAATCTTTTTTATTTTTAATAACTAACGAAATCTTTCTTTAAGCATTACGGGAAACACTAACTTGATTTTCTATTACATATAAAGAACTTACTGTGACTTTATATTTCATAAAACTCTCACTATTTCCAACAAATCATCTCGATATCATATTATATAAAACTTCTTACTTATTTAATCTTATAATTTACACTCAGAAATATAATACAACAATTTATGGAAAAATGACTCTTGTTAAAAATACTCGATGGATTCTAAGGACGGAAAGAATTAAGTGCTGCATTTAACCCTTTAAATGGTACAGTAAAAGAAAATACCTTACCTTCTTTAGTTTTATAGGAAATACGTACCTTATTGTTCTGCTCTATTTGTTTAGTCAAAACCGGCCCTACAGGTGATTGTGCCAAACAAACCGTTTCATTACATTGCGTATAATTAATAAGAACAGGTTTTTTAACACCTTTTACAAACATTTGAATCGGAACATTTATATCAGAATTTGGCAATGTTCGAAAAAGCATCACTGCTTGACCACTTGTCGTAGAAACAAGAGACCAACTAAAAATGGTATTTCCTTCTTGATCATGAACCGTCTGTGTCACATTACATATACCTTGCTTATGTTTGAGCTTTTGTTTTTCGTCACAAATCAAAGTCCAATCATAAAACTGCATAATAATTCGACGTGTTTCGCCAGGTTCTCCCTTAGGTATCGATAAGTGCGGTGGATGCACTGTATAAATATTATTGTTCTCGTTGGCAAAGCTTTCGCTCTTGCCTATTAAGGCAAGAGCAAACAGAATCTTTACTAACATACTTCTCGTTTTTACAATAACAGCCATTTTTTCTATTATCATCTCAACCTCAGAGTAATTCCAGCACCTATTCCCCAATGACCTCCAGCACTTGTCACAGACACATTCGAGCGAATATTTCCATCTTCAGATGTATAACCAGCACCAATAGCAAGTGCAGATTGACTGCGCCACAAACCACTCCCAAATGAAACACTTAAAGATCCTGGTATATCATAGTAACGTAAGTTGGACACCGCTAGGCCAATAGCAGCAGCTTGTCTTGCTTCTTTCCGAACATCCTGAATAGCATAATTCAATGTCTCAAACTTCATATCCGTATAGGATTTCGACTCGTTAACACCATCATTGACAAGACCACTAATTTTCTCATCCGTATACTTATTGGCATCTTCAA